>NZ_JBFRPJ010000004.1:0-34480 GCF_041471945.1 Vibrio sp. 10N.261.51.A4 | reverse complement strand
CATTATACGATGCACGCACATCGTCTTAACGAGTTTGATAATGCCACATCTAACTGAAAACGAAACCTTTTTCTTTCATTTTTATTCTAAGTGCTCGCATAACCACCACTCCGCTAGTTTTTCCATCATGTTCGGCGTTTTCAGAGTGAATAAAATGTGACTAAAATCTCGTAAAAGGAAGGTGAGAAATAATAGTAAATGTCATGCTGCTTTTTGCGATAAATCTACATTAATTTATAAACCTGTTTTAATGGTGCTTGGCAGTCATAAATCTCATGAAAATTAAGGAATTTGGAGTGTTAACATAAACCTGGTTTTTATTCGTGTTTTGGATTTCGTTAATAACAATCTGAATGCATAAATTTAACTTATTAATTTGTCAAAATATTCAGTAAACTAATCCCAAATGACTAGAGTTATAGGCACTTATAAGCCTTTGCAGAAAAAAGTAACGAGTTCAGTTGATAATTCACGCAAAAGTCTCGTCATTCCGTCTATCGTTTGGTACATTTGCCGCACATTTTGTCTCCCCTAAAATTCCCATGCCTTCTCAGTTCCGAATTAACAAAATTGTTGAAATTGGTGACACTCTTCACCGCAGTGGTTGTGCTCCTTACAAGCTAGAGAAATACACTCAATTCTATGCAAAAAAGCATGGTGTGGATGTGATGATCCAAGCAACGCCAACTGCGATTAACTATCAATTTCCAGACGATAACAACGCCGTTATTCTTAAGCGTCTAAAGCCTGCGTCAATTAACCTGAGTTTGTTGGCCAATACGATCATTCGTATTAACCAGCCAAGCAGTGAGCCTGTACCAGAACCTGTCGGTTACTCAAAATTTGTGACTGCACTTGCCAATATGGGTATTCCGCCTGCTTATTTGATGCTGGTGGGCAGTACTTTGGAAGCGGTGGGCTTTTCTGCGTTATTGGGTTTGATGGTGTGGGTATGTCAGCAAGTTCTTCATTCACGTCGTGCTATCGCGGTTGAGTTCATCTCGGCACTGCTAACCGGTATCTTCGTGGCGTTTCTGGCGAGCACAGGGTTGCCGATTCCGGTGTGGGCGTTGTGTATCGCCTCGATTGTCTTGTTTGTCCCCGGGTTATCCATAGCTAACGCATTAGAATGTTTGGCGTTTAATGACTTGGTTTCTGGTACCAGCTTGCTAGGGCAGAGCGCCTTAACCCTGATTAAGCTGTTTGTTGGGATTATCATGGGGCTCAACATCGGTGAAGCGATATGGGGACAAGCGGTCTCCATCGACTATACCAACGCGGTACCGATGTGGATGCACATATCTGGCTTGGTGCTGATCTCTGTGTCTATCGGTGTGATGTTCAATGCTCGCCCTAAAGACATCTTACTTGGTTTGCCAGTTGCCGTTCTCGGTATGTGGGGCCCATTCTATCTAGGTTTTGATAGTGGTTGGGTTGTCGGCACTTGGGTGACGACGGTTCTTATTACTTTGTACGGAACTTGGATTGCCAAGAAGATGGAGCTCACGGGTTCTATTTATATCGTGCAAGGGATCATCATCTTGGTTCCGGGTAGCCGAGTATTAGTGAGTGCCAGCCAGTCGGTGTTTGAACAATCGATTTTGCCTATCCCGAGTATTGGTTTATCGGCGTTATTCATGTTCTCGGCAATCGTGGCAGGGCAAATTACCGCTTACTCGATTTACTCACCAAAAGTCGAACGTTAAGCCGTTCCGCTTTTCAAACCTTTAAACAAACACAGCTTAGCGGCTGTGTTTGTTCGTTTTAGGTGCTGCTCTTTTTTGAAGACAATTAGCTCTCCGTAAAACTTGTTAGATTTATGCTCGCTAAGCCTGACAAGAGCCATTAAAATGGAACAAATTCTATTTAAATTAAGTATTAACGTATGTCTCTACCTCCTTGCCCGCAATGCCAATCTGAATATGTTTACCCAGACCAAAACAACCTAATCTGCCCTGAGTGCGCCTACGAATGGAACCCAGAAGAAGAGCGTTTAGAAAGAGAAGCCGCGCGTGTTAAGGACGTGAATGGCGTTGTATTGGAAAGTGGCGATAAAGTTACCTTCATTAAAGATCTAAAAATTAAAGGCAGTTCTAGCGTATTGAAAATTGGTACTAAAGCTGTGATTCGACGCATCAATGAAGGCAAAGATCACCAACTAGATTGCAAGCTGGATGGTGGCGGTGAAATGCTGGTTACGGCGAAGTACGTTAAGAAGCAGTAACCATTGTTTCAAATAATTGTCGTAAATCTTCAATAAGTTTAAGTCGCTTCTCGACATACTGATTCGCATATTAAAACGCAATAATTTTAGAGAATTAAGATGATTAGAGAGTACAACCCAGCTGATATTGAGGTCGTTTTAGATATTTGGTTAACCGCCTCGATCAAGGCGCATGACTTTGTGGCTCCTGAGTTCTGGGAGTCTCAAGTAGGTAATATGCGCGACATATACATTCCTGCATCAATAACTTACGTGTATCAAGTAGACGGTGAGGTTTGTGGCTTTTATTCGCTTTATGAAGGTATCTTAGCGGCGATATTTGTGAGCCCACAGCATCAAGGCTGTGGTGTTGGTAAGCAACTTATCCAACACGCGAAGCTTGAATGCCCGAATCTGTCTTTGAATGTGTATAAAGAGAACCAAGCGACCATTGAGTTCTACTTGTCTCAAGGTTTCTCTATTGTGAGCGAACAAACTGATGAGCACACAGGACATCAAGAATACACCATGCACTTATCTTAAGCTTGATAACTAAACCCGGTAGAAAAGTAACAGGAATCAACATCATATGGACATGGTTAAAGCTGCTCTTTCGCATTCAACAAGAGCTGCTCAGTCATCAGATTATGAATTTCTGTTCGAGCTAAAAAAGGCGGCTGAATATGAGCCAATCAAGGTTGTTTTTGGCTGGGATGACCAAATTCAACGAGACATACACGCCGAAGAGTGGGCAGAGGAAAGGCCTGAAATCATTGAGTATCAGGGCAAAGCGATTGGCAGTGTGTTGCTGCAAGACAAAGGCGAGCACTTCTATTTTTGCCGATTCTTTCTACTGCCTGAATATCATGGCAAAGGTATTGGCAGCCAAGTTTTAACGGATTGCTTAGCTCAAGCAGCCAAACTCAATAAGCCTGTGGAGTTGTGTTATTTACAAGGTAATCGAGTTGGGGAGTTGTATTTAAGGTTTGGCTTCGAAATCACCTCGCAAAACGATCAGTTTGTCTATATGTGGCGTGAATAGACACTCATTCAAAATGATCACACCGTGTCGGTAACTTGATAGGCACCTGACACTTATCTAACGTAAAACCTTGTAAAGCTCCCTATGCTTGATGACTAAGCGATTACACTTAGAAAAGATCGAGCGTAAGGGAGTGTGCAATGAATTATTACCCGACTTCAAAAATCGTGGGTGAACAAAGGTTTGGCTTTGGGCCAAAACTAGGTCAAACAACCTATTATTCTCCTGTAGAACAGTTGGATAAAAAGCCATTCGTTCACCAAGCTATACAAGACTTACCGAGTACTGAATCTACTCTGATTAAAGTAGGAGAGAATCGTGTACAACGAATGAAGGCCAAGGGTGACGAACAACAGATGCAAGCCACGAAGAAAGAAGCGCAGTCTTTTCTTCGAACGCAGTATCGACAACAAGCTCAAGCTCGCCACCTACAAAGTGTTGAAACTCCTTATGGTTTTCAAGAGCGCATCATTCAGTTTTGGAGCAATCACTTCGCCATCTCGGTCGATAATCGAAAACTGATGCCCTTGGCCGCCAGCATTGAAAACGATGTGGTTCGCCAGCATTGGAATGGTAACTTTGGCGAGATGCTGATGGCTTCTTCTAAACATCCTGCGATGCTTCTGTATCTCGACAATCAACTCTCGATTGGTCCCAATTCAAAAGTCGGAAAGCGCCGTAATAAGGGGCTCAATGAGAACCTCGCTCGTGAGATCTTAGAACTCCACACTCTTGGCGTTGACGGTTCTTACACTCAGCAAGACGTCATTGCCTTAGCAAAAGCGATTTCAGGCTGGGGCATTAAATTCAAATCTCCTGATGCTGGGTTTCGATTTGCTAATAACCTGCATGAGCCAGGAAGTATCACACTGCTTGGAAAGGCTTATTCTCAATCCGGCGTCTCGCAAGGAGAGTCGTGTTTAAAAACCTTAGCGACCCACAAAGACACTGCTGCGTACTTGGTTGGTAAGCTGTGCCAGCATTTCATTGGCGACATACCTAAAGAACTCTCAGAGCAAATGGTTGCTGAATATCTGAGAGGCGAGGGGAATTTACTGCCTGTTTATCGCTTGTTATTGAACAGTGCTGAGGCGAGTAAACCTAACCCTAATCGTTTTAGACCGCCGAAGGAGTGGCTGTTTGCCGTTCTTCGTAGTGCCGATATTTCTTTAAACGAGAAACAGGCATTCAATGCACTCAACAATTTAGGGCAGCCTCCTTTTAAACCGGGTTCACCTGCAGGCTGGTCGGATCAAGACAGAGACTACAATAGCCCTTCGGCGTTGACTCAACGTATGCAAGTTGCGAATAGGCTTGCGTCTGCTGCAATAAAATCGGCTAAAGCGTCAGGAGTTAAGCCGAAAGCGGTAGTGGATAAAGTGATCGCGGGTTTATATGGCGATGCTATTGATGAACACACCCAAATTGTATTGAACAAAGCCGACAGCGCTGCAATGCAACTTTCCCTGTTGTGGCTAAGTCCGCAGTTTCAATATCGTTAGGAGTGGGTATGAAAAAGTCAGATTGTTCTCAGAATAAAGCGCCACATAGTATTAACCGCCGCCAGTTCATGGGTATTGCGGCGGCTGTTGGCGTCAGTGCGATGCTGCCATTTCCAAGCTTTGCCAAAACAGGTTCAGACAATATCTTCATTTGGGTATCACTGCGTGGCGCGATGGATGGTTTAAATGTTGTAGTGCCGCATGCCGATCCGGATTACTCTAATTTGAGACCCAACATCGGATTAAAACCTGAACAGCTAGTGAAGTTGGATGATTTCTTTGGGCTTCATCCATCTCTAAAGCAGTGCCATCAATGGTATGAGAGTAACGAACTCAGCTTTGTACACGCTTGTTCAACCGCTTATCGTGAGCGTTCACATTTTGATGGACAGAAGATATTAGAGAATGGTACTTCCGACCCGTTTAACACCGTAGGGTGGATTAACCGTTTACTCACGTTGAGCTCAGAAAAATACGATGGAATTGCGATTGATTCGGGCTTACCACTCATCATGCAGGGCGAATCGACCGTGGCAAGTTGGTACCCAAACCGCTTAAAAACACGTGATAAACAAACGGAACTGCTGGAAGAGTTGTTTCAAAGTGACCAAATGCTGTCTTCAAACTTTGAAAGTGTCATGAAGATAGATCAACTGGTAGGCGACCAAGGTGTCGGCAAACAGTTTAAATCATTGATGGGTAAAACAGGCGACATATTGTCGGCTGATAACGGACCAAACATCGCAGCGTTAGAACTCGGTGGGTGGGACACTCACGCCAATCAAGGCAACGTAAATGGACGGTTGAGTAATCAGCTTAAAACTTTGGATGTTGGGTTAGCGGCTCTCAAAGCTTCACTAGGTGAGCGTTGGCAGAAGACAGTGATCATCGCGGCCAGTGAATTTGGTCGAACAGCAAAAGAAAATGGCACTAAAGGAACCGACCATGGCACCGGCAACGTCATGTTTGTTGCAGGTGGCACGATGCCATCGTTGAAAGGAGCGGGTGGTAAGGTTATTGCCAATTGGCCGGGCTTGAGCCAAAGCCAACTATATGAAGGCCGAGATCTTAATCCAACGATTGATATGCGTTCGGTTATCAAGGGTGTGCTCAACCGACATTTATCGATAGAAGTGAAACAACTCAACGCTATCTTCCCTGATAGTGCCGATATTAGACCGATGAATCTTGTTTAGAGTTTTACCAAGACCCAGTTAGATGCGATTCAGTCGTTTGAATCGCTTTCTATTTCTGACTCGCTTGTTTACGATTTAATCGCCAACAGTGCTCCGAACGTCACTAAGCCAACCCCACACGCTTGATTGAGTCTTTTCTTGGCTCTCAATAAGTGCTTTTGTAACGTCTTCGAAGTGAAAAGCATGGCGACAACTCCAAACCATAATCCGTGAAGAAAAATCATATAAAGTCCATAGCCGAGTGCGACATGCTGGTTCTCTGCATCAGGTGAGATGACTTGAGTGAAGATGCTCAAGAAGAACAACATGGTTTTTGGGTTGAGCACGTTACACAAAAAGCCCTGGGCTAAATAGCGCCAAACACTGGTGCTTTGCTTCGTATCTTCCATCGGTGCAAGTTTGTTGTTTGCGCTCAGGATACCTTTTAGCCCTAGATAAATAAGGTAGGTTGCACCTGCGTATCTAATCATGTCAAACAGCTGCTCATTCTGTGAGATTAAGTAACTGATCCCAAGCATTGAATAACTGATGTGAACACAAATCGCTAAACTCACACCGATTGCAGTCCAAATCCCTGCTTGTCTTCCTTGATTGACACTGTTTTTCAAAACTAAAACGAAATCAGCGCCTGGGCTGATAACAATCAATAGTCCCAATACTGCTAGGCTTAACCACTCCATAATGACTCCAACTCTTTATATTTGATGAGCCAGCATTGTATGGTTTTTTATTGCTGCCTATAATCGAAATGAATTCTACCTATCTGTGAGAAAAAATCACACATGAGACATTTGAAAGCATTTCATATTTTCCACGTAGCAGCGCATTCGAGTAGTTACAGTGAAGCGGCGGATAAACTCAATATCACACATGGCGCGGTGAGTAAGCAGATCAAGGTATTGGAAAATCACTTATCCCAAGTTTTGTTCTACAAACAGGGCAGGAATGTGTGTCTCACCAAAGAAGGGGAATTACTCAAAGGTTACACAGAGCAAGCGTTCCAAGCCTTGGAGACTGGAGTCCATAAGCTTAATCAGCTAAATCATCAAGCGTTGGAAGTTTCATGCGAACCCACATTGACCATGCGTTGGTTAATGCCTCGACTCGGTGATTTCTATAACGAATCCGGAATTGATGTTCGATTGTCGACTGCTGGTGGGCCTGTGAACTTGAATGCGACAGGGCTCGATATGGCGATTCGCCGAGATGACTTTAAATTAACCGAGCGTTACGAACAGATACCACTAGTTGAAGAGTGGGTAGGCCCTGTGTGTTCCCCGGGTTATTGGCAGCAGGTAAAAGATAACTTAGATGATGTGAAATTACTGCACAGCAGTACACGGCCAGGTGCTTGGAGTCATTGGGGTGCTATCACTATAGATAAAGTTAATGGTGGAGAGTGGTCAAAAGCTCGAGCGAACCAAACATTTGCACACTTCTACTTTTGCTTTCAGGCGGCTGTCGATGGGTTAGGCATAGCGCTTGGGTCTTATCCACTTGTCGCCGACGATCTTGAAAGAGGTAACTTGATCGCGCCGTTTGGCTTCGTACCTTCTGGTCACCAGTACATATTGCTCACGCAAGATAGCAACCATGAAGAGCCAGAAAGCCCGTTTGTTGTTTGGCTGAAGAATGAGTTATCGCAGTGTGTTCCAACTTTATAGGAACGACATCCGACCTAGAAGTGTGCTTGTCTTATGTCAGGCTCTAGTTCGTTGTTGTGGAAATCACTCAATAGGCAAAGACAGCACGCCACCATTGAGTTCGACTTGTTTTAGCCATTCGGTTGGAATTTCGCCATCTCCTTCGTAGAAACACGCCGCTAATACCGCGCCAATTACAATCGCACGACCGCAGCTGTCACCACCACATAAGATGTTGTCGCGAATGCCTTGTTGATAACTCTGAGCACCTGCAATAATGCGAATCAGCAAGGGGAACGCGGCACTCAGTTCACAATGCAATCCAAACTTCTTCGCGGCATCTGTAATCGAAAGCTCAGGATCAGCCAGTGCTTCGTCGATTTGATCGTGTATGAACTTGCTACAAGTTTGTCGCACCATTTCTACCGATTGCAGTGGAGAGTTGCCTTGAATTGCCGCTTGAACCAATAAGGTGATGGCTTGTGCCCATTCCACGGCTTTGTCGTTGTTGTTGGTCACTCGTACCGCACTCTCTACCATAGCTGGTAAGGTGTGAGAAGTATAAGTACATGCGATTAATGGAATGATCTTTGAGACTGTGGGGAGCTGTGTATCATCCGCACCACACGCTGTAATCGGAGCGTTTGCCAATTCTAATTGATGGATGTTCAACAAGCTCATACGAGTCGCTTTATCAATGTAGCCTTTCCAACTACCACCAAAATCAAACCAGAAGCGGAAGTGCTTGATGTAGCTCGCTTCATCGTATTTTTGGTTGTCGACTAAGCTATCGACCATCGCTAATAGCTGAGCACCATATTGCGATTGCTCGCCTGCGGTTTTTCCTTGGTGCGCAAAGTAGCCCTTGTCTTGATAATCGAACTGATTCGGTGAGCGAAATTCTGGCTCAAAACCCGCTACGTGTAAGATCCTCTCTTGGTCATACAGCCAGTGCAGCCCCATTGAAGCGGCGTCTCCAACCAATGCGCCAACAACGGCGTAAAAAGCTCTTTCTTTATGATTGTCCATGCTGAGTGAAGTCCTTGAGAAGATCCAATGGAATTTGATACTTCAAGTATAGTGACTAAATGATGGGTTTGCTGTGTTTCAGTAGAGAGTTTTCAAGCAATTAATCCTGATTGGTCAATGAGTTAAACCAATCAGGGTAAGTGGATGAATATTATGACTAAGGTGGCTATGTTGACATCTAACAGACGCTTGAATACACGTCTAAATAAACAATGACACTAGCGGTTAAGGTAAACACTCGAGCGTTGTTCAATGACTTTGAAAATACGTGAAAGGGTGAAACATAACGCGAAGTAAACCGCACCAACAATCAGCCAGATCTCGAAGATCAAACCGGAAGAGTTCGCCATTTCAGTGCCAACAAATGTCATCTCTTGAATCGAAATCAGGGATACAATCGAGGTATCTTTTACTAGAGAAATTGCCTGACCTGCTAAAGGCGGTGTGATGGCCGTTAATACTTGCGGGCCAACCACAAATCGATACTTAGACAACGCCGATAAGCCGAGTGAATCGGCCGCTTCCCATTGCCCTTTAGGAATACTTTCTAAGCCAGATCGAATCACTTCTGCGATGTAAGCCGAAGAGAGCAAACCAATACAGATAACACCAGACGCCAAGTTTTCCCAAAGGTTAGCAGGACCAAACAGAAAGGCTTGAACAGCGTTAATCTCGCCGTTGTGTTCACGTAAGATACTTTCTAAACCAAGTAATGGAATCAGTTGGTTAGAAACGAAGAAATAGAATATGAAGACAAAAACCAGTGGTGGAATATTTCGAACCAGTTGGATAAAAATCAGTGCAGGCGTACGAAAGAAAGCAATTTTAGAGTGCCTAGCAACGCCAAGTAATGTGCCAAAAGAGAGTGCTAAAACCATGCTCCAAACACTCAAGCGTAGTGTCGCGATCAAGCCTTGGAAAAAGTAAGGGGTATTGCCTTGAGAAGGCGGAATGAAAATCAGGGTAAACGCATCTTCCCAGCGCCACTGGTAGTTAATACCAACAGCGGAACGATAATAAAGCCAGCCTGTAAACACACAAATGACAGCGAGTAACACGCCATCTAAAAGGTTAAGGCGTTGATACCAAGGCTTCATATGAACGTTGGGCTTAGGTGTTGTTAATGCGCTAGTACTACTCACGTCATTCCTGTTTAAACGATAATAATTGATGTGTTGTGAGAGGTGGCTATGAGGTTATAGCTATCTCGTTGTTTTAAACAAGGCAGCGCAAACAATGCACTGCCTTGATTCACTAGCAACAGTTCTGATTACTGACCTTGAGCAATCTGGTCTTGCCAATCTAGAGTTGAGAACCAGTACTCGTAGCGCTCTTTCAACCAACCGTCTTCAGTACGTGCTTTGATCCACTCGTTGAAGAATTCTGCCTTGTCAGTTTCACCTAGGCGAACTGCAAATGCTTCATTACCTTTGGATAGACGCTCTTCAAATGGAATAAATAGCGTGTCTGCGTTTTTGATCGCTTCATGTTCTGGTTTCGGGCTAGACGCGATAACTGCGTGCGCGTTGCCGTTTAACACTTCTTGGAATGCTTGAGCATCGTCATCGAACTGTAGAACTTTCGCTTTAGGGAAGGTTTCACGAGCCACTTGAACTGTGAACGCACCACGACGAGCAGCAATTTTCACGCGGCGAGAATCAAAATCAGAGATTTGAGTAAAACCTTCCGCTAGCTCTTTATTAGCCGCCAGTTGAACACCAGAGTGAGAGTATGGTTCAGTGAACAGCACGCTTTTAGCGCGAGCTTCAGTAATAGACATACCGCCGATGATCACATCAAACTTCTTCGATAATAGAGAAGGGATAATGCCGTCCCATGCCGTAGGTACAAATTCGACTTTCCAACCTGAATCTTCGGCAAGGCGTTTTGCCACATCGATTTCAAAGCCAACAAGATCGCCTTGTTTGTTACGCATCGCCCAAGGAACAAACGTCGACATACCAACGCGTATAGAGCCACGTTCGTTGATTTTGTCTAGGTTAGGCGTTTCAGAAGCAAGTGCAGGCAAACTGACGGCAAGCGCAAGTAGGGCTGTAATTGCGGTTTTAAATAGCTTCATGCTGATAAATCCTTATTGTGTTCGCCAGTTAGCTCCGAGCTTATGCTCAAGCCAAGCTGCAACGGCAGAAAGTGAAAGTGTAAGTGCAAGATAAATGCTCGCCACAGAGAACCAAATCTCAAATGGCATCGCGGTTTCAGAAACGATGTTTCTGGCTTCGGTTGTTAGGTCAAAGATAGCCATGACACTCACAATCGAAGAGTTTTTGATAAGAGAGATCACTTCGTTAGTCAAAGGTGGCAAGGTGCGTTGCACCACCTGAGGAAGAATCACATCCCAGTAAGTATAGGTCTTTGATAAACCCAAAGATTGAGCTGCTTCAAATTGTCCTCTCGCAATACCATTTAAACCTGCACGGAAGATTTCGGCGGTGTAAGCGCCTTGGAAAAGTGCCAAGGCTAAAACGGCAGTGCTAAAACGATCCAGCCCTAACACGGGGCCAAACACAAAATAGAGCAAATAAATTTGTACTAATAACGGCGTGTTACGAATTAACTCAACATAGCTGGTGGCTAAGGTGCGTCCAACTACAGAATTTGAGTTTCTCAATAGCGCCGTCGTTAAGCCGATGATCAGTGTCGCGACCAAAGAAATCAGAGAGATATTGATGGTAACCAGTAGCCCTTCAACTAACTCTGCAGGCCACCATTTGCCATTTTCATAGAAAGCAATATAGTCCGGCACACGCTCCCATTGCCAGCTGTATCCCATGGTTTGTGCACCAGAGTCGAGAATCCAAACAACAGCAGCCACCAGTACAACAATCTGTACCAAAGCAGATAGGGCGGGTTTAATAATTCGAATCAACATCAATAAGTCAGGATCTGATTTAGGAACGCTTGAGTACGTTCATGTTGAGGGTTTTCAAAGAGCGCTTGTGGGGTATTCGATTCCACAATTTGTCCTTCATCCATGAAGATAACGCGGTCGGCCACTTGTTTTGCAAAGCCCATTTCGTGGGTGACACACACCATGGTGATGCCTTCGCTCGCCAGTTCAACCATCACATCGAGTACTTCGTTGATCATCTCCGGATCAAGCGCTGAAGTGGGTTCATCGAACAAGAGTAATTCCGGCTTCATACACAGAGAACGGGCGATAGCCACACGTTGTTGCTGGCCGCCAGAAAGTTGCACTGGGTATTTGTTGGCTTGTTCTGCAATGTGCACACGCTCGAGATAGTGCATTGCTATCTTTTCGGCTTCTTGTTTGCTTTTTTTAAGCGTACGAATTGGAGAAAGAGTAAGGTTCTCAAGCACGGTAAGATGGGGGAATAAATGAAAGTGCTGAAACACCATTCCGACTTGGCCCGGTGTGTTGAACTTATTCGGGAGTACTTGTTCTAGCACGGAAAGTTCGCCACTTTCGAAAGGTTCTAGCTGATTGATGCAACGGATCAAGGTTGATTTACCCGAACCAGACGGCCCGCAAATCACCACTATCTCTCCTTGTTCAATATTTAAATCGATACCCTTTAGGGCATGAAAATCACCATACCACTTGTTAAGTGACTTAAACTTAACCATTTCCTTGAGATTGTTCAAATCGTTGTTCATACCTAGTAAAGAGACAGGTTTACCTTAACAATATAGAAATATGATTGCACATAAAATTAGGGACTTATGAGAATTTAATAGCATCTTGTAGGGCAAATTAAAAAGCAGCGCTCAAAATGAACGCTGCTTCTGTTGTACGAAAGAAAAAAGTAATGGGTTCAGTCAGATGTGAAAATTCATCGTTGTATGACCACTATCTTTACTTTCTCTCTATTTTCCCGATTCTTAGTGAATCGCAGACTCTAGAATCTCACGTGTTTTCTCTGGCGTGATTGCTTGATTCTCACCAAGTTGTAGGTAGCCGTGTGATTCAAGTTGAGCGACAACATTGTCAATCGCCGTTGCTTTGTTTGTTTCGTAGCCGTCAAACATGGTTGCTACGTCTAGGCTGTGGTAGAACGCTTCGATTGCAGCGATTGTGCGTTCTGCTAAATCAGCACCCGCTTCTAGGCCAAATACGTTACGACCCATTTGCTCTAGCTTGCCACGTTTTGCTTCGATTTGGTTACGAAGTAGTGAAGGTTGAACAATCGCAAGCGAACGTGCGTGGTCTACGTGCCATAGTGCTGTGAATTCGTGGCCAATCATGTGAGTTGCCCAATCTTGAGGAACACCCGTACCAATTAGGCCGTTAAGCGCTTGGTTTGCTGTCCACATTAGGTTTGCACGCCATGCGTCGTTGTCACGCTCGTCGTATTGCTTACCCAGTACAAGTAGGTTCTTAAGCAGTGTTTCCGCGTAACCGTCTTGAACCATCGCGTCTGTTGGCATCGTGATGTATTGCTCACACACGTGTACCCACGCATCAACTAAACCGTTGATCAATTGGCGCTCAGGTAGAGACTTCATTACATCTGGGTCCATTACTGCAAACTTAGGCTGCACCGCAGGGTTCATGAATGCCAGTTTTTCTTGAGTTGCTTTACGCGTGATTACCGCACCCATGTTAGATTCAGAACCTGTCGCAGGAAGTGTCAGTACCGCACCGATTGGCGTCGCTTCAGTTACTTGGTGTTTGCCCGTTAGGATGTCCCAACCGTCGCCGTCATATTTAGCCGCTGCAGCAACGTACTTAGAGCCGTCGATTACTGAACCACCGCCAACAGCGATAATGAATTCTACGTTTTCTTCTTTAACAAGAGCGACTGCTTTGTCTAGCGTCTCTTTGGTAGGGTTTGCTTCAACGCCAGAGAACGCGATCCAAGAGTGATCTTTCAAAGATTCTACAACTTGGTCGTAAACACCGTTGCTCTTGATTGAACCGCCACCATAGATGACCAGTACTTTCTTCGAAGTATCAACCGCTTGGCTGATAGCGTTGATTTGGCCTTGGCCGAAATGGATAACAGTAGGGTTAACGTAAGTAAATTGCATCAGAGATTCCTTGTGTAAAGCGAAATTTGTTATTTTGGTTTATTGCTCAATTTCTATATTTGCATATTAGTACAGTAATCTAGGTCAATGAAGAGCTGTTCCTCCAAATAAATTGCCTATTTCTACAAACTTGATATTCTTCCTCTGCTTTAGCTTACTTACTCTTAGCACTTGGAATGGAAAGTCGCCACTTATGAAAACACTCGCTCAGTTGTTACAGTCATATGTAGAACACAAAGGTTGGGATGATCTCGAAGGGATCAGAGAAACTGAAATTAGCGGCGTGTGGTTGTATAGAAGCAGTGGAGGGAATCAGCGTCAGCCATTTACTTACCAGTCTGGCATTATCATGCTCGGACAGGGTAAAAAGAACATCTACATTGGCGAAAGGCCAGTGACTTACGCTGCAGGTGATTATCTTGTGGTGGGTGTGCCAATGCCGTTAGAGTGCGAAGCCTTGCCTGTTAATGGTGAACCATTGCTTGGCTTGTCGATTAGCATTGATTCTCAACGCTTGCATAGCTTAGTCAAAAAGCTCGAAGATCAAGGCTTCTTAGAGAGCTACTGCAACAAGCACAAACAGAACTCGAGTGGCTTAGAATCGACGCCAATGGAAGAGCAAATGCTAGAGAGCTTTACCCGATTGGTGAAAACGCTGCATTGCGACATTGAGGCCAACATATTGGGCGATGCCATGGTAACGGAGATTGTCTACCGCGCATTAACCGGTTCAGAAGGGCGTGTGCTGTTTGATTTAGCTCATCATGATGGCCATTACGCACGTGTTGCCAAAGCGCTGTCTAAAGTGCATGAAGAGTACGACCAAACCATTACCGTTCAATCGCTTGCTGACGAAGCCAACATGAGCGTGTCTGCCTTCCACAATGCATTCCGTAATGTCACCTTTGAATCACCTCTTCAATACTTGAAAAAGGTTAGACTTAATAAAGCCAAAGAGCTGATTCAACTAGAAGGCCTTCGTATTAGTGATGCTGCACGTCGAGTCGGTTACTCCAGCCCATCTCAATTTAGCCGCGAATTTAAGCGCCACTTCAATACTACTCCAAGAGCGGTTTAGTTCTTCTTTCAACGAAACTATGTGTTGAGAGCTATAATGCCAAAAGCTATGGTGACGATTGCTCATATTTGTTGAATTATATGAGTAAATGTATCTAATCATAGGCATTGTCAGATTGTAGGTATTTGATTCTCGAATATATTATTAACGTACTTATATAAAATAAGCTCTCGAAAATAATTAATTAAATAGCCTAAGAGTTTATGCACAGGTATAGGGGAGAAACTCACTAACTTAGCTATTAACGAAGTTTTAGTGTGAACAACCTATCAAATATTATCTAAAATTCTGGAATTACTCACCGTACTATCAGAGAGAGTATTCAGGATTATTGAATAGACTTAAAATTAAAGATAATTTAGCAGTTGATAAAGCCTAGTACGACGGATAATTAGTCGTTTGATGACTAATTATTCTGTAACTTGCTGATTTATAGTCAACTGAGAGTCTGATGGATATCACGTTTACCCTAAAATAATTCACTTAACATGGCGCTACTTTAATCATTCTTCCAAATACGATTGTTAAATATAAATACGTATACCTATTTTATTTAAAGGATAATACCGATGAGTAGCGATATCATTAAAATTTCAAGAAACACTGAAAACGCACCAATTAATTCTGTATCTACACAAACGGTCGCTTTTTCTCATTATAATAACTTTTCTGCTCAACTTCCGATTGACCCTAAAACGGGTGAAATAGTCATCGGTGATATTAAAGATCAAGCAGCACAATGTTTGAATAATATTAAAGCGATTGTTGAAAGCATCGACCATGTTATGGATGATGTCGTGAAGATTAATGTTTTCGTTAAGAATATTTCTGATATCGATGCTATTGATGAAGTTTACAAAAACTTCTTCCACAACAGCCTTCCAACACGCACTGTCGTGGGTGTCACTGCACTGCCAAGCAGCGATGCGCTGGTTCAAATGGATGCTCTCATTTCTAACGGTGAAGGCACTAAACCACAAGCACCTTGCGCTCTAATTAAGGTATCAAGAAATACGGATAATGCACCTCAAAGTACTGTGTCCACGCAGACTGCTGCCTTTTCTCACTACAACAATCTTTCAGCTCAGTTGCCTATAGATGTAGCCACAGGTGAGTTGGTTGATGGTGGTATCGAAGCGCAAACAGCACAATGTCTATCAAACATCAAAGCTATTCTAGAAAGTATCGGTCATGTCATGAATGATGTGGTTAAAACGACTATCTACCTAAAAAATATCGCAGATGCGGAAGTGGTAAATGAAGTATGTGCTAAATTCTTCCCAAGCTACGTTCCTGCTCGTACTGTTGTTAACGCAGCTGAATTACCAATGGGTGCTTTAATTCAAATTGATACATCCATTTCACATGGCGACGGTACACCGCCGCAATTACCAGAAGACACTCGCTTACTGGTTATTGAAACCAATAATACTGTTTCTGCACCATTCATGCCTTATTCGCATACTGTTGCTTTCTCTCACTACAATCATATTTCAGCCCAATTACCTTTAGATCCGAAAACAAATGAAATCGTTGCTGGCGGGGTAAAAGAACAAGCGGAACAATGTTTAAACAATATTAAGGCGATAATTGAAAGCGTTGACCATAGCATGGACGATACGGTGAAAATTAATATTCAACTTAAGGATATTTCAGATATTGATGTGGTAAACGAAGTCTACACCACATTCTTTAATGCTGAGCTGCCTGCAAGAACGGTAGTAGGGGTTTCAGAAATCCCAATGAATGCTTTAGTACAAATTGATGCTGTCGTTTCTAACTGTGAAGGGACACCTCCACAAGACGTTGTTGCATAAATCAATTGAACCCTTCTCGATAATATCGATCAGATCTCGGTTTAGCTTCCAAATAGGGAGCAAACTCAACAGGCCGAGATCTGATCCGTTCACTTCATTACTCAAGTCCATCGAAGTGACACACCTAAGCTTATCCCGTAAACATGGTATTTATAAGGTTGAAGTGTTTTAATATGAAAAACGGACGCTTAACGTAATAAAGAAAACCAGTTTATGCAATTTCGAGCCATTTTACTGCTATGCCTTACCCTAATAGGGTGTTCGTCCAATCAAGAGTTGGTACCCGACCCAACAACCATCACGCTATTTTATGGTGATACATCCATCGCCGCAGGTGTTTTAGAGGATAAAACATTCAATTCAGTCCTTGCCGATAGGGTTGAAAGCGTTACGTTTTCGGGCTCAATATCAAAGAAAGACTCTGGCTATTTTGTCGATATGTTAGTGATTCGAGAAACAAAAGAGCCACGTTCAACACGACAGCTTAACACCTCGCTTCTAATGAAACCGGGAGAGTTAGTAGATGTTGGCGGCGTGAATAACGATGTGTTCAGGGTAATCCTCGAGTAACAAAAATAAAGTGTTCAATTAATCTGATTTTTTGCTTTACCTCAACCTAACTTGAAGTCTTAAGCTTCTCTTACTGATTAAGAAGGAGCTTATTATGCAAAATAACTACGTAAAAGAACTCGCCGTTAAAACTTACCAAGAAGACCTTCAAAAAGAGTACGTTAGATCTAAAGCTCAGCCATTCCACGCCCCAAGTTTTATCGGTGGGGTGCTGTTGTCAGTTGTGCTGGTGGGACTGTTTTAATTTATGCAGAATTTCTGATCCATTGCCAACTCTCAACATATCTATTTGCTGCACTTTAATGCTTACGGCACAATCTCTTAGGTTGAATTGTGACGCTAATGTCGAGAGGAAGTGAAGTATGGCAAGTCCAAGAGTATTAAAGTCACAGATTACTGATATTACCTGTGGCGAGAATGTCACTATCATCGAGCCAAGTAACGTTTATGGCTGTGAGCTTAAAGATGATGTGTTCGTTGGCCCCTTTGTTGAGATTCAAAAGAACACCGTGATAGGTGCGAGAAGCAAGATTCAATCTCACACCCTTATCTGTGAGTATGTGACCATTGGAAGTGACTGCTTTGTTGGTCACGGAGTCATGTTTGCCAACGACTTATTCAAAGAGGGCAAGCCAGATCCTAATCCTGAAAGTTGGGGGCGTACCTTGATAGCTGACAACGTCACGATCGGTTCTAACGCTACGGTTCTGTCTGTCAGCATTTGCGAAGGTGCAGTAATCGGCGCGGGCAGTGTAGTAACGAAAGACATCACCGAAAAAGGTATCTACGCAGGTAACCCAGCCAAGAAATTGAGAGGTTTACCGTAACCGTATTAATAAGCCGTGGTTCATGAATCATAAGGTGCGGCTTTTTAGGGAAACATTAGAGTATTTGTCATGGATGTATTTTTACACTTACTTCAACCGAATGACGCGAGTGCGCTTTTGGATTTTGAGGTCGAAAATCGAGAGTGGTTTGAGCAATTTATTCCAGTTAGGGGTGATAGCTTCTATTCAAATGCAGGTGTGACCGAGCAAATCACCAGCTTTCTAACTGAATACGAGAATGGTGAGATGATTCCTATGTTGATCAAAGATGCCAATGGCACTGTCTGTGGAAGAATCAACATCCGCGATATCGACCAGATCGCCCATAGTGGAGAGCTAGGGTATCGAGTAGGTCGTTCCTTTGCTTCAAAAGGCATTGCGTCTAACGCAGTAAAGCAGTTTCTACTCTATTTGGAGGAACAGACCAACCTTAAATATGTTGATGCCTATGCGTTAGTGGGCAATATCGGTTCCAACAAAATCTTATCCAATACCGGTTTTGAATTGGTCGAGTATGTTGAGAGCTACGCGGTGTTTAAAGGAGAACATCAAGATGCTAATTTTTATCGTAAGGTTTTAGCTGACTAGGTGACTATCAGTGCCTTATACATTAGAAGCTGGCAGCGTCCTTCTAGCCAGCTTCGAGTCTTTTTATTTAAAGGTTTAAGGTTACTTCTAGGTTTGGCCACTTCTAGATTTACGGTTACTTCTGAGGTTTGTTATGTTCGATTACGCTAATCGCGATAGCCAAAAACAGGATATCTTTCACTAGGAAGAAGTTAGTGACTAAGATGCCATCCGATACTTTCCAAGCGTTTGGCGTTGTAATCAGGAAGCTGAGTGTCACAACAAAGATGGCCGCTGCAGCAATGCCTGAGTAGAAGGCAACTGTCGGTTTCTTAAATCCAACGATCAGTCCAATCGCGACAATGATCTCCGCGCCACCCACCATGTTAGACACAGCTTGGACTGAGAACAGATTGTAAAGCCAGTTCATTGCAGGATGGTTTGCGATTAAAGGCTCGATAAGCATTGCTTCGGTTGGCGTAAACTTGTAAATACCAATCCAAGCTAACACCAACGCTACGCCAATCACGCCTAGGTTATATCCCACATTACTCTGTTTTAAATCATAGGTTTGAACATGCATAAAAGTACTCAATTTAATAAACTCCCTGAATATGACCGCAATAGCTCAGATTAAATTTCGCATTGAGAATAATAATTAATATATTTATCTAAAAACTTAATAGGTAGCGACTTATTGTCTCGATAGGAACTCAAAGGCTAGTGATGTTGAGAACCAAAGCAATGGGTAGGCGATAGTGCTGTTCAAAAGGTAACGCGAGCTTTCTAATTTTTGTTTTCAATATTCATGATTTGGATTAGATTACGCTGATGTTCACCCTAATTATAAGAAGAGTATAACCAGTGAAAATTCATAGAATTAACCCGACCAAACGTTGGTCTGATGTAACTGTTTTTAACGGTATTGCAAGCTTTGTGGAAGTGGCAGAGACGGATACAACAGCAGGAATTAAGAGTCAGGTTCAGCAAATCTTCGAACAAGCCGAAGAAATGATGAGTTTGGTAGACAGCGACAAATCTCGCGTATTGTCAGTGACTATTTATCTCACGGATTTCGCTAACTTTGATGCACTCAATGAAGTTTGGGAAGCGTGGTTCCCTGAAGGCTGCGCGCCAAGCCGTGCATGCGTGAAAGCAGAACTTGCTAATCCTGAGCTACTGGTTGAGATGTCGTTTATGGTTGCTGCGGGTGAAAAGTTTCAATAAGCCGAACTATCGATTGAAATAAGCTTCGTAGATAGAAGTAACGAACAGATAAAACAAAGCCACTCAGGTGAATCACTTGAGTGGCTTTTTAGTGTTCTACGCTACCCGAAACTAAATCGGGTCAGGTATTAAGCGATACCTTGATCTCTTGCCATCTGCTTCGCGATCTTCGGCGCGTGCCATAGACACGGGAGCAAGATAAACGATACCGGAACCGCTGTGATTACAATGAACGACTGTAGAGCGGAGATGCCGCCTGAACCCATCGAGATAAGTGTGATCGCTACCGCACCCATGATGATACCCCAGAAGGTACGTACCGCTGCGTTTGGCTCTGTCGTACCCGTCATTACCACACTGATTGTGTAAGTCATTGAGTCACCTGTTGTCACGATGAACGTGGTCGTCAGGATCAGGAACAGAATTGCAATCAAAGTCGGGAACGGCAGTTGAGCGGTAATGGCCAGTAGCACAGCAGGAAGGTTAAAGCCTTCGAATGCACTAGAGATCACACCTGGGTTCTCTAATTCAAACGCTAAACCGCTACCACCAACGATGCTGAACCAGAAACACGTTACAAGCGGTGCAACGATGCTGATAGAAACGATCATTTGGCGAATAGTACGGCCACGTGAGATGCGAGCAATGAAGATAGCCATCATTGGGCCATAACCTAAGAACCAACCCCAGAAGAATACCGTCCAACCACCTAGCCACGCTGTATCTTGGCGGTATAGCGCCATTGGGATGAAGTTATCAACCATTTCGCCCATACCTTGCAGGTAGCCATCAACGATGAAGCTCGTTGGGCCAACAAGAAGGATGTAGCCGATTAGACACACAGACAAGATGATGTTGTAACGGCTTACCAGTTGGATACCTTTGTTCACGCCGCTCAAAGCAGAAAGCGTGTACATTGCGATAGCAAAGATAATAACGACACTTTGTGTAGCAAAGCTGTCGGAAATACCAAACAGTTCGCTTAGCGCGTAGCTGATTTGTAGGCCAAGGAAGCCGATAGGGCCGATAGTACCTGCGGCTACAGCCACGATGCTGCATGCGTCGACTACGTTACCAACCCAGCTGTTAATCGCTTTGTCGCCAAGTACTGGGTAAAGCAGCGTGCGAGGCTTAAGAGGAAGGCCTTTGTCGTAATGCAAGTGCATTAACACGATGGAAGACAAACCACCTAAGATTGCCCATGCAAGGAAACCCCAGTGCATGAAAGATTGTGATAGAGCATTGAACGCCATCGCTTGAGGATCTGCGTTGCCATACAGTGGCGGAGCTGAAACAAAGTGAGCAATAGGCTCTGCGGCTGCCCAGAACACCCCACCGCCGGCTAGCAGCGTACATAGGACGATAGACATCCATTTAAAGGTGGTCATTTCAGGTAGGGCAAGCGTTCCTAAGCGAACGTGGCCAGTGCGACCTAGTGCAAGCACTAAACCGATAATGAAGTTGAGAAGTAGTAGGACTTGCCAGAAAGCACCGAACCATTTAGTTGAATAACTAAAGCCGATGTTTACAAGTTCGGACAACACGGAGGTGTTGGTGAAGGCTAGGATGACAAAGAGGGTTAAAAAACTGCCACTAAGCCAAAAGACTGGGTTTCCGAGTTCCAGTTTTTCACCCAAAGATTGAGCTTTATTGAAATCGATAGAAGTAGATTCTGCGTTGATGTTTTCGTTGGCGACTTGCGTCAAGTTGGACATTATTTCTTCGCTATATTTGGCTCTTTCGAGCCTATGTATTTCTCCCACACTTGCATTGGAAATGTGAGGTTCGTCAAAAAAATCCGCGATACTACCACAATTGTTAAGAAAAAGTGGGCAAATTTAGAAAAGAAATCAGTTCTACGGCGAAATCAATCCCTTTTGGTTAGTTTTAAAACGAAATTTCAGAACGAACAAATAAAGCAGATATGAATAGAGTTTTGTAATTAAGGATACGAATTAGGCGATATTTTTTAGCGTACCGAAATAAATTTAATATTAGTTGTTCGTGCAAAATAAGTGTCGACTCATTGCATGCTATAAACAAATTAATGCGAGTCATTTTATAAATATCGAATATTTTAGGTGTTAAATTGGCACTGTTACCTACAGTTGTTTTGCGAAGAGATTTAAGTGATGAGAAATATGACACTTAAATTAAGCATCTTGAAACAATAACTTAAGGGACAGCTAACATGCACCTAAACCAAGGAAGAGTGGCCAAGAAGGTTTTTACACTCAGTACTCTCACCGCGTCATGCTTAATGGCGTTCAACAGCTATGCGGCTGTGGATTGTTCAACGTTAGAAGCGTGGGATTCCGCCACGGTGTACACCGGTGGTGATCAGGTTTCACATGACGGCAGCGCGTACTCAGCGAATTACTGGAATCAAAATAACAACCCGAGCCAATTTGAGGGTGACTATGCACAATGGAAAAAGATTGATGTGTGTAGTGGTGGCGGAGGTGGCGGTACGCCAAATGAAGTACCAACGGCTTCATTAACGGCACCCTCTGCTTCTGACGTGATTACTGAAGGCGATAATGTTGTATTGAGTGCAACAGCACTAGATTCTGATGGCAGTGTGGCTTCGGTTGAGTTCTTTGTTGATGGCGCATCTGTTGCGGTAGTCACAGCGGCACCTTTCGAAGCGACTTGGGCTGCAACGTCGGGTAATCATCAGGTTTCTGTTGTTGCAACGGATAATGAAGGCGCAGCAAGTGTTGCAAGTGCGGTTTCTGTTTCTGTTGATTCAGCACAACCAGGGAATGAAGCACCGACAGTTTCAGTTGCACTTTCAGTGACATCTGTTGATGTTGGTGGTGTAGTCACACTGACAGCAACGGCAGCAGATAGCGATGGCACGGTTGATAAGGTTGATTTCTACGTAGCGGGTGCTCTTGTGGGCACTGCTGCAACGAGCCCTTACACGTTAGATTACACAACAACTCAAGCGGGTTCTTTAGCGGTTTACGCGAAAGCAACAGACGACCAAGGTGCGACTGCAGATTCTGCGTTGGCATCTTTGACCGTGAACGGCGCTCCAACAGTGAGCACATGTCGCCCTGATGGCTTATATCAAACTCAAGGTGTCGATGTTCCTTACTGTACAATTTACGATGATGAAGGCCGTGAGAAAATGGGTGCAGACCATCCCCGTCGTGTCATTGGTTACTTCACAAGTTGGCGTGCAGGGGATGACCCACAAGCTGCTTACCTAGTAAATGATATTCCTTGGGAACAACTCACACACATTAACTACGCTTTCGTGAGCATCGGTTCAGATGGCAAAGTAAACGTCGGTGATGTAAACGATCCAAATAACGCAGCGGTTGGTAAAGAGTGGCCGGGTGTGGAAGTTGATCCGGCATTAGGCTTCAAAGGTCACTTCGGTGCATTAGCGACAGCGAAGAAAAAACACGGCGTGAAAACGTTAATCTCAATCGGTGGTTGGGCTGAAACAGGTGGTCACTTCGCGACTGATGGCAGCCGCGTGGCTGATGGTGGTTTCTA
Source organism: Vibrio sp. 10N.261.51.A4 (assembly GCF_041471945.1). NCBI lineage: Bacteria > Pseudomonadati > Pseudomonadota > Gammaproteobacteria > Vibrionales > Vibrionaceae > Vibrio > Vibrio sp. 10N.261.51.A4. The sequence goes on along the minus strand of NZ_JBFRPJ010000004.1, from coordinate 11,259 downwards.
CACCATGACGACCAATGCTGATGGTTCTATCAACCATCAAGGTATCGAAACATTCGCGACTTCAGCGGTCGAAATGCTGCGTAAGTACCAGTTCGATGGTCTAGATATCGATTACGAATACCCAACCTCAATGGCGGGTGCCGGTAATCCATACGACAAAGACTTCATGGAACCACGTCGTCAATACCTGTGGGCTTCGTACCAAGTGTTGATGAAAGTGCTACGTGAGAAGCTCGATGCGGCGTCTGCGCAAGATGGCAATCACTACATGTTAACGATCGCAGCGCCTTCTTCTGGTTACCTATTACGCGGTATGGAAACATTCGATGTAACCAAGTACCTCGATTACGTAAACATCATGTCTTACGACCTTCACGGTGCGTGGAACGATCACGTAGGTCATAACGCAGCCTTGTTTGATACGGGTAAAGATTCAGAGCTAGCGCAGTGGAACGTATACGACACGGCGGCTTACGGTGGTATTGGTTATCTGAACACGGATTGGGCTTACCATTACTTCCGTGGTTCTATGCCAGCAGGCCGTATTAACATCGGTGTGCCTTACTACACTCGTGGTTGGCAAGGCGTAACGGGTGGTGAGAATGGTCTTTGGGGCCGAGCAGCACTGCCAAACCAATCTGAATGTTCAGCGGGTACGGGTGAAGGCGAGAAAAACAACTGTGGCCATGGCGCTATTGGTATCGACAACATGTGGCACGATACCGATCCAAAAGGTAACGAAATGGGCGCGGGTTCTAACCCTATGTGGCACGCGAAGAACCTAGAGAAGGGTATTTGGGGCTCTTACGCTGAAGCTTACAAGCTTGATCCTGTGAATGATCCTTCAGATGTTCTAACGGGCACTTACACGAGAAACTACGACAGTGTGGCGGTTGCCCCTTGGTTGTGGAACGCAGAGAAGGGCGTATTCCTTTCAACAGAAGATAAACAGTCTATCGACGTGAAAGCGGACTACGTTATCGACAAAGAGATCGGCGGCATTATGTTCTGGGAACTAGCAGGGGATTATAACTGTTATGTTCTCGATGCGAATGGCAACCGAACGTCTATCGATACGACCGAACAAGCGTGTAACAGCGGTAACGGTGAGTTCCACATGGGTAACACCATGACGAAAGCTATCTACGATAAGTTTAAGTCTGCAACACCATATGGAAACAAAGTAGCGACGGGTGCTATTCCAACAGAAGCGCTAGATATCGCGGTATCGGTTGGTGGCTTCAAAGTCGGTGACCAAAACTACCCAATCAACCCTAAGATCACGTTCACGAACAACACAGGGCAAGCTCTTCCGGGTGGAACTGAGTTCCAATTCGATATCCCAGTATCTGCACCTGATAACGCGAAAGATCAATCGGGTGGTGGTTTGACCGTGATTGCTTCAGGTCATACTCGCGCGGATAACATCGGTGGACTAGATGGAACCATGCACCGAGTGGCGTTTACGTTGCCGACATGGGAAGAGCTTCCTGCTGGCGGTGTGTATGAGTTAGACATGGTGTATTACTTGCCAATTTCTGGCCCTGCTAACTACGCGGTGAATGTCGGTGGCGTTGATTACGCGTTTAGCTTCGAGCAGCCAGATCTACCATTAGGTGATATCAGTTCAGGTGGCGGTAACCCTGGCGATGGTGGCACCAATCCAGGTACATGTGATACGGCAGGTTTAGCGGTTTACCCAGACTTACCTCAGAAAGATTGGGCAGGTAACCCAAGCCATGCAAACACAGGAGACCAAGTGGTTCACAACGGTAGTGTTTACCAAGCAAACTGGTGGACAAGTTCTGAACCGGGTAGCGATGGTAGCTGGACTCAAGTTTGTTCTTAATTTAATGCTAAGCAAACTATTTATAGACAATAGAGTGTAGTAATAGGTAATAAACACAAATGCTTTTAAGTCTATTTATCAGGAATTAGTATCAATTAAGTAATCAATCTAGACGTAAAATCAAAAAGCCGAACTGAATCCAGTTCGGCGTTTTTGTTATAAGTCACAGATTACGTATAGAAACCCTTAAAAATATCGACACTCGTTCAGTAAAAAATAAAAACATGATATAAAACAGTCTGTATATAAGAGAAGTCACAGCGTTACCTGAAATTATAAATCTACGGGGTAATCTTGAAAGTCAGACGTAAATACATTCTTAATTTTTCAATTGCGCTCGCCGTCGTGTCGATGATTCTTTCTGCCTTTCAATTTAATCGAACTGAAAGGTCATTGTTGGAATCTAACCAACTGTTTTTTCGTACGATTGTGAACGCGAGTTACGATATTGTCGACACCACAGTTAATGAGGCGATAAAGACATATCTTAAAGGAATTACGGATACCGTTGCGTCTCATGTATGGCATACCACGCCAGAACAAGAAGTTGAACAGGTAAGCCAAATTGCCCGTGAATTGCATATTGGACAATCGGGTTATATCTATTTGATGTCACCCCAAGGCGTCCATCTCTACCATCCATTCTTGCAAGGTCAGAAGCGTGGGCATCTTACTCATATCCAAAAACAGCTCACTATTGACTCTGGCATGATCGAGTACTTTCACGCTAACCCTCATGAGATAAGCCGCAGAGCCAAAGTCGCTTATTCGATGAGGCTACCGAGTGGTAATACTTTGGTTGCGACGACCTATAAAGAAGAATTGATGTATTTGGTCGATCTTGAAGGTTTAAAAGATAAACTTAGAAAGTATGCGTTTGGTGATAGCGGATATGTGTACATTGTCGATCTGCAGGGTAACTTAGTGCTTCATCCAGATTATGAGCACAAATCATTGAAATCCTTAATAGGCTACTCGTCTGAACTGCTTATTGATCGAATCGCCACCAAACCAGAAGGTCAATTCAGTTACTCGATTTCCAGTGATAGTGGCACGACCAACAAAAAAATCTTCTATAAGTTTTACCCTTATCTTAATTGGGTCATTTCTGCAGGTATCTTAGAGCAAGAGCTTAATCGAAATCATAGCCTATTGTTTATTAGCTTGATGGCTTTGGTTGTAAGTTTGTTGAGCATTATTGTCGTGTTGGTGCTTTACCTGCGGCATCGTCATCTTAGAATCTTGGATGTGGCAAGCCTCGATTACCTTACTGGGCTTCCTAGTCGACGGAGTTTTATCGAACAGCTAAAACTGAAAATTACTCAAAGGTCGCCTTATCCGCTAACAAATGTCGGTGTCATTTTGCTGGATATTGACCATTTCAAGCGGGTGAACGATCAATATGGTCATGCTCAAGGCGATAGGTTTATCTGTGAGGTCGCAAAATCACTGAAGAGATTTGTTAACCGTCGTCGTTTGATTGCACGCTATGGCGGTGAAGAGTTTATTTTGGTGACGTTTGATTGTGATGAACATGAGTTATTCGAATTATCAGAGGCGTTACGGTTATGTGTTGAGCAACTTCAAGGCTTAGTGTCGCCAGTAACAATCAGCGCTGGTTGTTGCCATGCTCAAGCACTGACTGACATTGAAACCGCTATCGATAAAGCCGACAAAGCGCTTTATCAAGCAAAAGAGAGTGGACGTAACAACACTCAAGCGTATCGAGAGAACGAATATCACGTTGCTTACATGTGATCGGTTGAAAGCCTCATTGAATTGAAAAGTTTTGTTCACACAAATCGAGCTCTTGAGAACGACAAACACAAAAAAGCCCAAATAGATCGCTCTATTTGGGCTTTTTCAGAATTATTTGAAAGGCTAATCGTTAATTTAAGCTTTCGCTGCTTTCATCGCTTCCGTTTTTTTTTCCTTTTGCATTTTTGCAAGGAAGTAGATGTTTACACAAGCGATAAAGCCGTTGGTGGCTGCAACTGGCCATGCGTCAATCATGATGCCGTATGCTGTGAAGAGTGCACAGCCAATAAAGTTAAGGACACGCAGACGAACGATATCTTTCATTGTTAATGAAATTGCGACCATAATAGACGCAGCGTAACCTAAAATTTCAACCATATTGAATTCCATTGTTTGACCCTCTTAAATTTGCCGATACTTTGTCGGTACCAATTCTTCTCTTCATGAGATGATTGAGGAAGCTCCGTGCCTCGAATGGTCTGGTTTTGTTTAACGGGGAGAACTATACCAACTCTGTTTTTGTGATTAAACCCCCAAAACAGACAGAGGTGAAGGTTAGCGATTACGCAAACGTTTAATGACCTTTCTATTAACATAATTACTATTTATGTTGGAGGTTGAATTGATAGTTATTCTTATATAGGTAAGGAAGCCTCGAATGATAAAACGATCCATTTGTGCAACAAAAAGCATAAAAAAAGCAGCACTATTGGCTTTGATGGCTATTGGGCTGACCGCATGCTCTACGCAAGAAATACCACCCACACACAATTATGGTGTGGTCACTAGCGGTGACTTTGGTTTCATGAAACACGGCGTGATGACGTACTCCTGGCACCCTGAGTCAGAAAAGGTTTACCTTTCTCAAAAATACGACGAAACCGTGGTAACCGATTTAGTGCGTGATTCGATTCAAGAACAGCTCTCAAGTAAAGGTTATCAGTTAAAGCAGGATGGTGTCGGTGATGTTGTTGTAGGCTTTGGATTAGCGGAAGAATCGGAACTGAACGATGAGTCTATCTTCGATGCGATTAAGCTATCTACTGGTGTGCCATTTTACGATGGTGAAGGTAAAGTCGCGGAGAAAGGGTCGTTGTACATTGCGTTTTTCGTACCTAACTCAGAGGTCGTACAATGGCAAGCATTAGCACAGTCTGGCATCCAACCTGATTTAGAGCCAAGCGAGAGCAAACAGCGTATTACTGGCTTTGTTGAAATGTTATTTAGACGCATGCCTGAGCGATAGCATTAGGCGTTGAATGCATTCGTGGAGTAAATATTAGTTGTGGAAAATATGGTCAGATCGCAGATTATACTTTTTTATTTGTAACGAATGGTACAAATACGTAAAGCAACGTAAAGTTCGCGCTTCTTTTGCTAGCATTTGTCTATACTGCTCAAAACGTTAACTTAGGTTTGATTCAATGAAACTGTTTTCCAAATACTCTCTCCCTCTATTAAGTATATTCATTGTAAGTAACGCCGCGATGGTAAGTAATGCAGCTATCGCAGCACCTTCTATAGTACCAAGCCCACCTAGCCTAGGCGCAAAAGGGTATGTGTTAATTGATTTTAATTCTGGTGATGTGCTGGTAGAAAAAAACGCACATACGAAGTTAAACCCAGCAAGCTTGACCAAACTGATGACCAGCTATGTGGCAGGTCAAGAGATGAAGCGAGGCAACATCTCTGCTGATGATCAGGTACGAATCAGTGAGAACGCGTGGGCGAAGAACTTCCCAGACTCTTCAAAAATGTTCATCGAAGTAAACACCGATGTAGCAATGATGGATCTTTATCGTGGCTTGATTATTCAATCCGGTAATGATGCTAGCGTTGCGATTGCAGAGCATGTTGCAGGCTCACAAGATGCATTCGTTGACCTGATGAACTCTTGGGCTACCTCTCTGAAGCTAGAAAACACCCATTTTGCCAATGCACATGGTTTGGATGCAGACGACCTCTATTCGACTCCTTACGATATCGCGTTACTCGGTCGTGCCATTATTCGTGATTTACCGGATGTGTATGGCTTATACAGCGAACGCTCTTTCAGTTACAACGGCATCACTCAACATAACCGTAATGGCTTGTTGCGTGATAGAAGCTTAACCGTTGATGGCATGAAAACGGGCTACACCTCTGGTGCTGGCTACAGTTTGGCGAGTTCAGCGACACAAGGTGAGATGAGACTTATCGCGGTTGTGATGGGCGCATCAAGCGTTAAGAGCCGTGAATCAGACAGCAAACAGCTGTTGAGCTACGGTTTCCGTTTCTTCGATACACTAAACCCGCATAAAGGCGGCGACCAAGTGGCTGAAGAGAAGGTATGGTTTGGTGAGCAAGACACATTGAAATTAGGTGTGGCAGAAGACACGTTCATTACGTTGCCTAAGTCAGACAGTAAAAAGCTGACTGCATCTATCGAGCTTAACTCTGAACTGAAAGCGCCAATTGCAGAAGGTCAAACTCTAGGTGTGGTTCATTACACCGTTGATGGCGAAGATGTTCAAACTCAGCCTTTGATCGCGCTTGAAGCGGTTGAACAGGGCGGTTTGTTCAAACGTTTAATAGACTACGTTAAGCTGTTCTTCGCGAGCCTGTTCTAAATAGAGCCTGTGGCGATAAGCCGCGCTGAAAGTCGAAATATTATGGGTGTTGTGAGTGAATCACAGCGCCCTTTGTTATTTCTACATCAATGAAAACGCCGCGCCGCACTATCTTTATTAGCCGTAGCGGGCGGTTTCGATTACTATACGCAAAATTTAGCAGTGTAGTCACTTATGACGATAGATATAAAGAACGTAACCGAACCCGAAGTAACCTGTGCAAATTGTCAGGCATGCTGTTGTCGTTTAGAGGTTATGATCATCACAGATACGGGCGTACCTGAAGAGCACATCGCTTATGATGAATGGGGCGGTGAAACCATGAAGCGCTTAGACGACGGCTGGTGTTCTGCGGTAGATAGAGAAACACTGATGTGTACTATCTACGAAAACCGACCATGGATCTGTCGCGAGTTCGAAATGGGCTCTTTCGAATGTGTTGACCAGCGCAAAGATGTGATGGGCTAGGCGTCTGCAGTATTGAACTCAGTAACTAAAGTACGCTAATGAACTGTGATAATCACATTAAAATTAAATATCAGGGTTCTATACCTTAAGCAGTTGTAGAACCCTGATGCGTTTTATGAGATCAAATATTGAGTGAGATAAGAGTCTTAGCTCGATAAGTTAGAGTTTAGAACTCGGAAGGCACTTCAAACTCCATCCATTCACCGGTTGTCGGGTGAATCAACTTTAAGTAGCCAGCGTGCAGGTGTAAGCGCTCGCGTTTGTATCCGTATAAGTCGTCACCACGAATAGGTACACCAAGCCCTAATGGATGAGCACAGTGCACTCGCAGCTGGTGGGTTCGCCCTGTTTTAGGGTACAAGTGAACCTTGGTTTTGCCATTGTGAGTGCTAACCACTTGCCAATGGGTCTCTGCATTTCGGCCGTGTTGGTGACAAACCAGTTGTCTTGGTCTGTCCGTGATGTCGCCGCGCAAAGGAAGGCTGATATTGCCAGGTTCGCCCGTTATCTCGCCATCTAACAAAGCGGTGTAGCGTTTCTCTACGGTTCTATTAATGAACTGCTTCTGAATATGCTTGTTTGATTCCGCCGTGAGCGCCAAGATCAACAAACCTGACGTCGACATATCCAACCTATGGATAATCAAAGGACCAGTCGCATCCGGGTAACGCGCTTTTATGCGGGTATAAACTGAATCTTCGATGAACTTACCGGGAACCGACAAGAACTCTTCAGGCTTATTGACGACTACGATTTCATCGTCTTCATAAACAATATTAAAAGACTTACCAACCGCAGGGTTCACGATAAGCGGGTTATCTTCTAGCTCTATGCCACTTAACTGGTGTTCGAGGATCTCAAAGCTTTTACTCTGACAAACAGGGTAGAGGTTTGCGTGTTGTCGAATGATGTCTGTAGGCGGTAATCCCCACCAAAATTCAGACAAAGCTAACGGCTTGAACCCGTGTTCAAAGGCGAAGTTAAGCAGCTTTGGTAGGCAGCAGTCACCAGAGCCTTCAAGCGCGTCTTTACCATCGAGCAACTCGAGTAAATTCTTAGATTGCTTGGCTTGATTGATAAAGCGATAGTGAGAGAGGCGTTGAGTTTCCAACTGTTGTGAAACTGCTTGGTGATCTTGCTTACGGTTTTTCAGTTCGCTTTCAATCAAATCAATTTGTGATTGGCGCTCTGCGATCTTCTGTTTCCACTCAATACGAAGTGCTTTTAGGTCACGTTTCTCTTGGCTACTTTGATTGCCCAGTTGTTTGAGCAAATTCGCCGCTGACTCTAGATTCCCTAATGCTTTTTCTTGATTGGCTTGTTCTCTGAGTTCGTTACGCTGAGCTTTGTTTGCGGCCATTGCTAACTGAAAGGCTTCGATAGCTTTTGCTGATTCGATTTTTAACCCTTCAAGCTCGGCCAATAATGTGTCTAGATTGTGCGACTGTTGCAGCTTTTCAATGTCGTCCGCGAGTTGCAACTGTCGAGCAAGGTTCGCACTGTTCTGAGATTGAAACTGTTTTGAATCGAACGCTGGTGGAACAAAGTGAATGTTGTTTAACTGAGAGACCACAGCCGGGTCTAACTGCAAGCCTGAAAACGCAGAAAGGTAGCCTAACTCTTGCGTGGTTGGGTTCTGCACAAGAAGCACAGCGTAGAGATTACCTTGCGAGGTTTCATTCACACCACAGTCGATAAGTGACTGTTGAAGCTGCAACATAGCGAGTTCACACACAGGGTGTGGCGTATAGTAATACGGGAACGTAAAGCGAGTCGGTAGCGCTAAATCGACATTCGTGTTTGCTAGGTGCAGAGGTGTGTATTGAGCGAGGTTTGCTGGCATTAAGATCAAACTCTATGGCTGTTCAGTTAGAGTTCGGTATTGTTGTCGAAATGAAGACAAATGAGAAGCCAAAGCAGAAGATAAATCGGCTTTGGCTTCATTTAGTTTCTTGTGTTTACCCTAGCAAGCACGTGTTTGAGTGAAACTCGATCAGTTCGAGTGTTCTAGCTCTACTTGCTCTGCTTTTTGGTAAGCAGAGTGGCTTGTTAAAAGCTCACCGTATTTAGCGATGTTCGGGTAAAGCGCAGTTGCACCAAAGTTACCAACGATTTCTACGATGAAAGACATCATAAAATCTGCACCTGTCAGTGTGTCTGCAACCAAGTAGGTTTTACCTTCAAGTGCATCATTCACGTAAGTTAAGATCTTTTGGTTTTCATCGTCTGCATAACCGCCTAGGAAGTTAGTTTCGCAGCCGTCTTTCATCACAAAGATCTTAAGCAACATTGGCAAAATACCTGAACTCTCAGCGAAGTGAAGCCATTGCGAATACTCGACGTAGTCTGCGGTGCCGCGTGTAGGTGCGAACTTACCCTGACCGTATTTGTCGATTAGGTATTCCGTGATAGCTCCAGATTCAGTGATCACGACGCCATCGTCTTCAATGACAGGAGATTTACCCAATGGGTGAATGGATTTAAGCTCTGGTGGCGCAAGAAAAGTGACACTGTCGCGTTGGTACGGTTTGATTTGGTAATCCACCCCAAGCTCTTCCAATAGCCAGATGATGCGCTTTGAGCGCGACTTATTCAGGTGATGTAAAGTAATCATGATTCTACCTAGTTAACGGGTTCAGTTTATTGAATTTATTTAGCTTCATTCGTTTTGATTACAAGCTTACCGAAGTTCTGACCTTCCAATAGACCCATGAATGCTTGTGGCGCATTCTCTATACCTTCAACCAGGTGCTCACGATAGTGCATCTTGCCTTGAGATAGCCATTCTGTCATTTGAACAGCAAACTCGTTGTATCGGTGTGCATAGTCATCAAAGATGATGAAACCTTGCATCTTAATTCGTTTAACCAGCAGCATACCCATCAGGCTAGACATACGATCTGGGCCTTCAGGCAGTGAAGTCGCATTGTATTGAGAGATAAGGCCACACACAGGAATACGAGCACCTGTGTTAAGTAAAGGCATTACTGCATCGAATACCTTGCCGCCAACGTTTTCAAAGTAAACGTCGATGCCGTTGTCACACGCTTTAGCCAATTGCTCTGCGAAGTCGTCAGCTTTGTGATCGATACATTCATCAAAACCAAGAACCTCTTTCGCGTATTGGCACTTCTCTTGACCGCCTGCAACGCCGATAACACGACAACCTTTTAGTTTACCGATTTGTCCAACGGTTGCGCCTACAGCACCTGTTGCTGCTGCAACGACTAGCGTGTCGCCTTCTTTAGGTTGGCCGATATCAAGCAAGCCCATGTAAGCGGTAAATCCAGGCATACCCATGATGCCAAGCGCGTAAGAAGGGTGCGTTGGTTCTTTGCCGAGTTTGATGAGGCCTTCACCGTTAGAAACTCCAAGATCTTGCCAACCTGTGTAAGCCAGTACCCATTCGCCAATTTCGTAATCAGCGTGGTTTGATTCTTCAACCTGACATACGGTTGCGCCAACCATCACTTCACCAATCGCAACGGGATCTGCGTAAGATTTAGCATCGCTCATACGACCACGCATGTATGGGTCTAGAGAAAGGTAAACTGAGCGAAGTAACATCTCGCCGTCTTTGATGCTTGGCGCAGCTACTGTCTCTAAACGGAAGTTGTCTTGAGTTGGTGCGCCAACTGGGCGAGAAGCCAATACGATGCGGCGATTGTCTTGTTGAGTCATTGGATATCCTTAATTTATGTTTTATATATTTAGAATTAGACCAGTCGTCTAGTCTTGTTGTCTAAAAATCCCGCCGTCATCAAATTGATAAGAGGGCGGGTGATTTCTTTTAAGTTAAAGCCAATAAAGCGCGCTGTGCCTTATTAGCTTTCACCTTTTAAAATTCGTTCGGTAAGGCTCAAAGCTGACTGTAAGCTATGTGAACTCTGGCTCAGTTTGCTTAATAAGCTGGCGCCTAACCACATTGAGTATAGGTTCTGAGCGGCTTCTTGGCTGTCTTCTACCTTTATGGAGTCATCTGCAATACCGCCGACAATGCACTGCTCGATGGTATTCGTCACTTTCTCTGCACCTTTTAATAGCGCTTGGCGCATAGGATCAGAAAGATCAGAAACTTCCGCGCTGAGTTTAACGACCAAGCATTTATGAGCATTACAAGTGCCGTTTTCGGTCTTGGCCCATAGCGAGAAATAGCTCAAGATTCGCTGATAATGATTACCTTCACCGTGTACTAAAATTGCTTCAATCTTAGTGATGTAGTTTTCAAAATAGTGTTGAATCAACGCCTCGCCAAATTGCTCTTTAGATTTAAAGTAGTGGTAAAACGACCCTTTCGGCACGTCCGCTTCTTTAAGCAATTGCGATAGGCCAACGCCGTTAAAGCCGTTGTTTACTATTAGTTGATAGCCAACATCTAAAACATGCAGGCGTGTGTCATTCGTTTTTTCGTTCATGGGCGGTACTATAAGTTAAATTAGACCAGTCGTCTAGTGGTCGGTTTTCGAGGGTATATTTGGTCGTTGTTAAAGTCGCTAAATAGCTCAATATCTAAAGTGGCTTCAAATGTTCAGATATAAAAAAGCCCCAACATGGTGTAATGCCGTTCACTTAAGA
>NZ_JBFRPJ010000003.1:0-10805 GCF_041471945.1 Vibrio sp. 10N.261.51.A4 | reverse complement strand
GAGGCGGCATTATAGAGATGCCGCTCATATTGGCAAGCAATAAATGCGTTTTTTATTAAAAAAAGAGGTTAAGCGAAGACATTTCAACCAAGGGCTTATTTATACCACCTTCACCCCAAGTTTCGAACAAATTACCCACAACGACCTGTGGATAACTACTCTCCACTATCAAAAAAGTAAGATAAACGAGCCCTAGGGTTTAGATACTCTCGAACTTGTTCAGGTAATTTGCTTGGATGAACGGCATTAACGATTTTGATCTCTTTAATAAAGAGGTCAATGATCGGAGCTTGGGTTCTTGGCACGCTAGGATCATAGATAAGTACATTTGGATAAAGCATATGTTTAGCGTTAACGGATATCACAATCCCAATCGAGTCATTTGAAAGCTGTACTACAGTTCCTGGTGGATAGACTCCCATGAACTTAACTAACAGCCCCAAGTTATCTTGGCTATATAGATGCTTGCAGCTCTTATATAGGTGGGACAGTGCCAAATACGGGATCATTTGTTGAGATTGCGTTTTACCATGGCAAAGGTTATCAAATGCATTAGCCACGGCGACTATCTTGGCAAATTCATCAATCTCATGTTCTTTTAAGCCCTCGGGGTAGCCAGAACCATCATTCATCTCATGATGTTGAGCGATCACCTTTTTAGCACTTTCAGGAAAGTCATCAATTGCCGATACAATATCCGCACCGTATTTAGTATGAAGCTTCAGGTAGTTCTCTTCTGGCACCGTTAGTGCACTCTGCTTTCTTAGTATCGCGACTGGTATTTTGATCTTGCCTACATCGTGAAACAACGCTGCGAATGAGAGGTCTTTCAATTGCTGTGTGTTATAGCCTTTGGCCTTTCCTATCATCAGTGCAACAACCGAAACATTTAGAGTATGAAAGTAAATATCTTCGAAATCTGCTTTAGCATTCATAAGGTGCAAGGTGACGTTATCATCGCTCACTAGAGTTTCAACGATATCATCAACAAGAGCCTTAACCTCCCCTACCGCATCTAAAGGTCTGTTACGGATCTTGGTCATCACAGATCGCATTCGAGCAAGCGAACGTTCAAACTCTCTCTCACAATGACTCACCCTGCGGCGGTAAGAGCTAAGGGTTTCGATACGCTCATGCTTATCTTTCCACATTCTTTCCGTTTCAAGGCTTACCTGTGAATCAATATCGACTTCTTGTTCACCTACGTGATTAACAGGTAAAGGTGAGGTATCACTTTGACTCAGGTTTATATAGACGTGCTTAATCCCAAGATGTCGAATTACTTTTACTTGAGCGTCATCTTTGATTTTAAAGCTGTTGAATAAAAATGGGTGTTCATTCCATTTTACGGGGAGTCGTATATGCAGACCGGGCTGAATGCGATCTACGGTAATCTTTATGCTGCCCATTTTTATATATAATATTGATGATTAATCTCTATTTATAATTCTAATAAAACCAAGCAGCAATTTCACTATCCAATTTCACAGGCTCAACTTAAAGAGTCGCAGTGCACCATCCAGCGTATACCGAATTTATCTTCTACTTTGCCAAATCGAGCCCCCCAAAAAGTATCTGCGAGTGGAGTCATTATCCGCCCTCCCTTCTTGAGCTTTTCAAAGATTTGTTCTTGAGTCGCGGTATCTTCAGTCACAAGAGAGAGAGCGAGATTGTTGCCTTCAAGTTCTTTTGCCTTAACACCATCAGACATCATCAGCTTCATACCAAACGCTTCGAACTCAGCATGCATAACCCAATCAGGTTGAGCGCCCTCGATTACCTGTGGTGCATCACTAAAAAGCTGCTTAGATAAAACCACACCACCAAAGCACTTGTGATAAAAATCCAACGCTTCATTACAACGACCATCAAAAAACAAGTAAGGGGTTACTGTCAGCATATCTATCTCCTCTGTTAGTCCTTTAAACATAGACAATAGAAAAGAGAATGACAGGTAACATCATGATTTAAGATAATTAATTCATTATCAGATCGAATAGCGAAGGGAAATTATGAGATTTAGGAGTGAAACATCAAGATCTGTCTGATTGAAGAGCAACTGCAACGACACGCCGGATTTCAAATTCACATACGTCCAAAACATAGAAAGGTCGCTATAAAAGCGACCTTTCTATGTTTGGTACCGATAGGCGGACTGATTGGACAGGCATTCTTGCCGCCACCGTGAAGGCAATGCTTCCTATACCCCAGATACAACAAAGCCCCGATTTTCATCTAGGCTTTGTCATTTAAATATGGTGCCGGTAGGTGACTTGACTGGGCTTGCATCCAAGCCGACACGCTGGATTTAAAATTCACAAACGCCCAAAACGACGAAAGGTCGCTATAAAAGCAACCTTTCTATGTTTGGTACCGGTAGGCGGACTGATTGGACAGGCATTCCTGCCGCCACCGCGAAGGCAACGCTTCCTATATCCCAGATACAACAAAGCCCCGACTTTCGTCGAGGCTTTGTCATTTAAATATGGTACCGGTAGGCGGACTTGAACCGCCACGCCCGAAGGCAACGGATTTTGAATCCGTCGTGTATACCAATTTCACCATACCGGCATTATCTTGGGGCATTGCCCTTTCGATGTTTGGCATTATACGTATGCGAACTGATGTGGCAAGTATAAAAACTTGAATTCATGTGTGTTTGCCGATAATTTCGCCACTAAGTCATAAGCTGTGCGTCATGTCTCTTTTCAGGCTAAGCCTTAAACTATATTCTGACGCCTCAATTTTTAAAGAAGTAATAACACATGACATCAACAAACACTCTGCCACCAGCAGGAGTCATGCGCCGATTTGGTGCCTTGTTCTACGACGCTCTGATCGTAATCGCTATTGAAATGTTGGCGGCTGGCGTCATTGTCGCTCTACTGCACGCGCTCATGGCTCTCGGCATTTTTAACCACAGCGGTTATGCCGATGTTAGTGACTTCTTAACCAACCATCCGATTTGGAGCCCTGCATATACCTTTTACTTAGTCGCCGTTTGGGTATATTTCTTCGTGTTCTTCTGGACTAGAGCTGGTCAAACTCTCGGCATGAGAGCTTGGAAGCTGCGCGTTCAAAACAAAGATGGCTCAGCGATCACAGTAACTCAGGCGCTGATTCGTTTAGGTACTTCAGGTTTTGGACTGGCAAACCTATGTGTTCCATTCGATCCTGAAAAACGTGGCTTTCACGATATCTGGGCAAAGACCGAAGTCGTTGTGTTACCACAAGCACGATAATGTGATTTAAGTTAGCTTCAATCAAGATCAAAAAAGGAAGGCGTTATGCCTTCCTTTTTACTATTTACAGTTTCCGCCTCAAGAGCATGATGGCAATTCCAAGGAACACCACGCTCGGGGCTATTGCGCCAAAGGCGGGTGGTATTTGATAAACCAAACTCACTGGGCCAAAGAACTCACTGGATATATAGAAGGTAAAGCCAGCAATAACACCTGACAAAATCCTCGCACCCATGGTCACACTACGCAAAGGACCAAAGATAAACGACAGTGCCATCAACATCATAACCGCGATCGAAATTGGCTGGGTTATCTTTCTCCACAGCGCCAATTCATAGCGTGATGCATCTTGCTCTGACGCCTTCAGATAAGAAACATAATCATACAACCCACTTAACGATAGCTCTTCTGGTTTAACCGTTACTATCGCCAACTTATCTGGAGCTAATGACGTTTCCCAAGAGTAAGTCGGTAAACTTTCTTTAGTAATTTGAAGTTCGTTTTCAAAAGACGTGATCTCTACATCCTTCATCGTCCACACGTTGTCTCCAACGTAATCAACTTCGTCAGAATAAATAGCGGTTTTAAGTGCCTTGTTTTCATCAAAGCGCCACATGTTCATTCCATATAGCTTCTGGTCATCGATTTTGACAATGAAGATGAAGTCATTGGCATCACGAGCCCAGACACCACTTTGCGTCGAAATAATATTACCACCAGCAATCGAGATAGTTCTTAAATCACGAGCCATTTTCTGCGCTTGCGGTGCTCCCCATTGACCAAGCAATGTCACCACGATCATCAGTGGAATAGCTGTTTTAAGTACTGATAGGCCGATATCTAACTTAGAGAAACCAGCTGCCTGCATAACGACAAGCTCAGAACTTGCAGCAAGCATACCAAGCCCTATCAATGCGCCAAGCAATGCAGCCATTGGAAAGAACATTTCGATATCACGAGGGATACTCAATAAAACGAAATACAGCGCTTGTAATAGATCGTATGTACCACGGCCAACTTTTCTTAGCTGTTCTACATATTTGATGATCCCAGAGAGACCAACAAACGTCACCAATACCAGTGACGTCGTTGCGATGATGGTTCTGCCTATATATAAATCGAGAATCTTAAACACGGCTTAAGCCAACCTCTTATTCTTGAATTTTTCTTTCAAACGCCTTACTGGCACGCTATCCATAAAGTTGGCACCAATCGCGACAAATAACAATAACGCATTGATTGGCCACATGCCGATTACCGCAGGAATGCTCCCCTCTTCGATTGAAGACTTGGTTGCACTGATTGCTAAGAAATAGGTGAGATAAATCAGTATTGCTGGGCCGATTTTCGCAAAACGACCTTGTCGAGGGTTTACCGCAGACAGTGGCACGACAAGCATGGTCAACAATGGAATACAAAGTACCAAAGAAATACGCCACTGCAACTCTGCTTTCGCACTATTATTTGAGTTACCAATCAGTTCAAGCGTAGGGATCGCTTCCCAGTCTCGACCTTTCTTCTCAACTTCACGCTGACCAATCAGGCCTTCGTATTCTTCAAAGTGCGTCACCCTGTAGTCGAGGCGAGTCGGAATGCCTTCATGACGAGTACCATCGTACATTACGATCACTTGGCGACCATCACTGAGCTCTTTTACATCACCTGACTTCGAGAACATCACACTTGGCAGTACAGAATCACGCGGACGCATTTGAGCTACGAACACGTTTTCTAACTTATTACCGTTGATATCATCAATAAACACGACAGAAGAGCCATCCGGCGTACCTTCAAACTTACCTTTTGGCAGTAAATCCACACTGTTCTCTGCAGCCACTTCTTCATACATTTGCTCAACTTTATCTTGCGACCAAGGAGACAGCCAAAATGAGTTAAAAGCAGCAACAGATGCTGTGATTAAGGCCAAGTAAAGTGCAGATTGAATAAGGAATTTATTACCAATACCAGTCGCGTTCATTACGACTATTTCACTTTCAGCGTAAAGGCGACCAAAAGTAAGCAAAATACCAATATAGATACTGAGTGGAAGCATCAATAGGCCCATCGCTGGCATATTTAAGCCAACAATCGACAATATAAGACTCGCAGGGATATCACCATCAGAGGCATCCGCTAAAACACTGATGAATTTTTGGCTGAGAAACACGAGAAAGAGAACAAAAAAGATCGCAAATTGGCTCTTGATTGTCTCGCGGATCAAATATCTAACAATAATCACGCTCAAATTACCTATACAAAACTTGTTTTTTTGATTGAATCACTATAATTTCCCGTTGAACCTTTTATTTTTTTAAATTTTTAGCTAAGTGTTAGCGTTCTTCTTTAAGGTTAGTTCCATTATAGGATCCAACAAGTAAGAACCCATTATCTAACATTTAGTTCGATTTGTCTTCAGGATGTAGGAGTACGCATGGAGTTCAGTGTAAAAAGTGGCAGCCCAGAGAAACAGCGCAGCGCATGTATCGTTGTCGGTGTATTCGAACCGCGCCGCCTTTCTCCAGTAGCCGAGCAATTAGATAAGATTAGCGATGGCTACATTAGTTCACTGCTTCGTCGCGGTGATCTAGAGGGTAAACCTGGCCAGATGCTACTACTGCATCAAGTACCTGGTGTACTTTCAGAACGTGTTCTACTGGTAGGCTGTGGTAAAGAACGTGAGCTAGGCGAGCGTCAATACAAAGAAATTATCCAAAAAACCATCAGTACACTAAACGAAACAGGTTCTATGGAAGCTGTATGTTTCCTTACAGAACTTCACGTTAAAGGTCGCGACACTTATTGGAAAGTTCGCCAAGCGGTAGAAGCGACTAAAGATGGTCTTTACACATTTGACCAATTCAAGAGCAACAAGCCAGAGACTCGTCGCCCACTACGTAAATTGGTATTCAATGTACCAACACGTCGCGAATTGAGCCTGGGTGAGAAAGCAATCTCTCACGGCCTTGCTATTGCTTCAGGTGTAAAAGCGTCTAAAGATCTAGGCAACATGCCACCAAACATCGCAAACCCTGCTTACCTTGCTTCTCAAGCTCGTCGTTTAGCCGACGATTACGAGACAGTGAAGACTAAGATCATTGGCGAAGAAGAGATGGAAAAACTGGGTATGACATCATACCTAGCAGTTGGCCGTGGCTCTAAAAATGAATCGATGATGTCTATCATGGAATACAAAGGCGCTCCGGATCCAGATGCGAAGCCGATTGTATTAGTAGGTAAAGGTCTGACTTTCGATTCAGGCGGTATCTCGATTAAGCCTGGTGAAGGCATGGATGAGATGAAGTACGACATGTGTGGTGCGGCGTCTGTATTCGGTACAATGAAAGCACTGGCTAAGCTGAACCTGCCTATTAACGTGGTTGGTATCCTAGCCGGTTGTGAAAACATGCCGGGCAGCAATGCTTACCGTCCAGGTGATATCCTAACGACAATGTCAGGCCAAACGGTTGAAGTACTCAACACTGATGCTGAAGGTCGCTTGGTTCTATGTGATGCTCTAACTTACGTTGAGCGTTTTGAACCTGACTGTGTTGTCGATGTTGCTACGCTAACTGGCGCATGTGTTATCGCTCTAGGTCACCACATCAGTGGCGTTCTATCGAACCACAACCCACTTTCTCACGAACTTGTTAATGCTTCAGAGCAAGCAAGTGACCGTGCATGGCGTCTACCAATGGCAGACGAGTACCATGAGCAGCTAAACAGCCCATTCGCTGATATGGCGAACATCGGTGGCCGTCCTGGCGGCACAATCACTGCTGGTTGTTTCCTGTCTAAATTCACTAAGAAGTACCACTGGGCACACATCGACAGTGCTGGTACAGCTTGGAAGTCAGGCGCAGCGAAAGGCTCGACAGGTCGTCCTGTCTCAATGCTAGTCCAATTCTTATTGAACCGCAGCGGCCAAGAGACTGAAGAGCAATCTTCAAAATAATAAAAAGGGCCTACGGGCCCTTTTTTAATAAGCGCTATTTGTTAGACCCTGTTAACCAAGTAACATTGATATCCACGATTTTCAGTTCGAGTATTAAGTATGCAGACTGCTACATTTTACATTGTGCCTTCAGACAGCCCGCAAGCCAGCGAAGATGGTTTTGCTCACTATGTGCTGTTTCTTGCTCAGCACTTTGCAAAACAAGGCGCTAAACTTTATCTCAACTGTAATGACAAAGAGCATGCCGAGCGTATTGCTGAAGTTTTCTGGCAAGTCGAACCCTGTGATTTTATTGCGCACAACTTGGTTGGCGAAGGCCCGAAGTATTCAACCAACATCGAAATTGGCTATCAAGGCGTAAAACATAATTGGAATCGTCAGCTAGTAATTAATCTGGCCGATAATCATACAACCTTTGCGAACGCCTTTGCTCAGGTGATAGACTTCGTCCCTTGCGAAGAAAAAGCTAAGCAACTCGCTCGAGAAAGGTATAAAATTTACCGTCAAGCTAAATATCAGCTACAAACTATCGAGATTCAACATCCATAGTCAAACCTCATAGTTAAAGCTATCTTTGGATTTAGATTCAAGAAGCTTCACTTATGAAGTTTGACCACGATTAACCATTCACAGTATCCGTTTAAGAGCACTATGGAAAAGACATACAACCCAACATCAATCGAACAAGCTCTGTATAAGACTTGGGAAGAGAAAGGCTACTTTAAGCCACACGGTGACACATCAAAAGAAGCTTACAGCATCATGATCCCGCCACCGAACGTCACTGGCAGCCTACACATGGGTCACGCGTTCCAAGATACGATCATGGATACGCTTATCCGTGCTCAGCGTATGAAAGGCAAAAACACGCTTTGGCAAGTGGGTACTGACCACGCTGGTATCGCAACTCAAATGGTTGTTGAGCGTAAGATTGCTGCCGAAGAAGGCAAAACAAAACACGACTACGGCCGTGAAGCTTTCATCGACAAGATCTGGGAATGGAAAGGCGAATCAGGTGGCACGATCACTCAACAACTTCGTCGTCTTGGTGCATCTGTAGATTGGGATCGTGAACGATTCACTATGGATGACGGCCTATCGGCTGCGACTCAAGAAGTGTTTGTTCGTCTATACGAAGAAGACCTAATCTACCGTGGTAAACGTCTAGTAAACTGGGATCCTAAACTGCACACGGCAATCTCGGATCTTGAAGTTGAAAACAAAGACAAAAAAGGTTTCATGTGGCACTTCCGCTACCCGCTAGCGAACGGTGTTAAAACGGCAGATGGTAAAGACTACATCGTTGTTGCGACGACTCGTCCTGAAACCATGCTTGGCGATACTGGTGTTGCTGTTAACCCAGAAGATCCTCGTTACAAAGATCTTATCGGCAAAGAAATCCTACTTCCTGTTGTAAACCGTCTTATCCCTATCGTAGGCGATGAGCACGCAGACATGGAAAAAGGCACGGGTTGTGTGAAGATCACTCCAGCTCATGACTTTAACGATTACGAAGTGGGTAAGCGCAACAACCTACCGATGATCAACATCCTAACGTTCAATGCTGATATCCGTGATGCTGCTGAAGTCTTCACAACGAACGGCGAAGAATGCGATGTTTACTCAACAGATATCCCTGCTAAGTACCAAGGCATGGAGCGTTTTGCTGCACGTAAAGCTATCGTTGCTGAATTCGATGAGCTTGGTCTTCTTGAAGAGATCAAAGATCACGACCTAACTGTCCCTTACGGCGACCGTGGTGGCGTGGTTATCGAACCAATGCTGACTGACCAATGGTACGTGCGCACAGCTCCTCTTGCAGAGCCAGCAGTTAAAGCCGTTGAAGATGGTCAAATCCAATTCGTACCTAAGCAGTACGAAAACATGTACTTCGCGTGGATGCGTGACGTGCAAGACTGGTGTATCTCTCGTCAACTTTGGTGGGGACATCGTATCCCAGCATGGTACGACAACGATGGTAAAGTTTACGTAGGTCGCACTGAAGAAGAAGTTCGTGAAAAGAACAACCTAGCGCCTGTTGTTGTGCTTAAGCAAGACGACGACGTACTGGATACTTGGTTCTCTTCTGCACTTTGGACGTTCGGCACACAAGGCTGGCCTGAAGATACTGAAGCACTGAAAACATTCCACCCATCTGAAGTACTAGTATCTGGTTTTGATATTATCTTCTTCTGGGTTGCTCGTATGATCATGATGACCATGCACTTCGTGAAAGACGAAGATGGCAAGGCTCAAGTACCTTTCAAAACTGTTTACATGACGGGTCTTATCCGTGATGAAAACGGCGACAAGATGTCTAAGTCGAAAGGTAACGTACTTGACCCAATCGACATGATTGATGGCATCGGCCTTGAAGAGCTAGTAGAAAAGCGTTGTGGCAACATGATGCAACCTAAACTGGCTGCTAAGATCGAAAAAGCGACACGTAAGACTTTCGAAAACGGTATCGAACCATACGGTACTGATGCGCTACGTTTCACTCTTGCTGCTATGGCTTCAACTGGCCGTGACATCAACTGGGATATGAAGCGTCTTGAAGGTTACCGTAACTTCTGTAACAAGCTATGGAACGCAAGCCGTTACGTACTAATGAACACAGAAGAGCACGACTGTGGCATGTCACTGTCTGTAGAAGACCGTGCAAACATGGAATTCTCTCTAGCAGATAAGTGGATTGAATCTCAGTTTGAAGTTGCAGCGAAAGAGTTTAATACTCACCTAGACAACTACCGTCTAGACATGGCAGCAAACACGCTTTACGAATTCATCTGGAACCAATTCTGTGACTGGTACTTAGAGCTAACTAAACCTGTTCTTTGGAAAGGTACTGAAGCTCAACAACAAGCGACTCGTTACACGCTTATCACGGTTCTTGAGAAGACTCTGCGTCTTGCTCACCCTGTTCTTCCTTACATCACTGAATCTATCTGGCAGAGCGTTAAGCCGCTAGTAGACGGCGTTGAAGGCGAGACAATCATGACTCAAGCGCTTCCTCAGTTTAATGAAGCTAACTTCAATGCTGAGATCGTTGACGACATCGAATGGGTTAAGACTTTCATCACTGCTATCCGTAACCTACGTGCGGAATACGACATTGCACCAAGCCAAGGCTTAGAAGTAATGATCAAGGTTGCTGATGAGAAAGATGCCGCTCGTATCGAAGCGAACAAGATCGTTCTTACTTCTCTAGCTAAGCTAGACGATATTAAAGTTCTAGCTGATGGTGAAGAGACTCCTGCTTGTGCAACTAAACTGGTTGGCAAATCTGAGTTGATGATCCCAATGGCGGGTCTTATCGACAAAGATGCAGAGCTTGCTCGTCTAGATAAAGAAGTCGCTAAGACTCACGGCGAGATTAAACGTATCGAAGGTAAGCTAGGTAACGAAGGTTTCGTTGCTAAAGCACCAGAAGCAGTTATCGCGAAAGAGCGTGAAAAGCTTGAAGGCTACAAGGAAACTCTTGTTAAGCTTGAAGAGCAAAAAGCGACAATCGCTGCGCTTTAAAACCGAGTGAACGAGAAGGCTTCAAACTTCTCGGTCTAAATAGAAAGGTTGGTCTTGGTGACCCAATCAATGCCGTTCGGATAAGC
>NZ_JBFRPJ010000002.1:12277-175141 GCF_041471945.1 Vibrio sp. 10N.261.51.A4 | reverse complement strand
GCTAATCCGCGATGAACCATAAAAAAGGGAAGCCATTGGCTTCCCTTTGCTGTTTGCTGATTATTTAGTCATTTTTTGTGTAGAAACGCTGTAGCTCTGTCAGGCCTTGCATCAACACAGGTAAGCGAGGGCTTACGTTTTTCAGGCGCTTGTAATTTTGGTCGTACAATTTGTAGTTACCAAATTTATCCAACACCGTTGTTTGCTGGTCAGTAACAAGAGCAAGTTCACGAGAGTCGCCCGCGAGAATCCACTTTCTGTTACGTTCATTAAACAGGCTGCGACCACTACTGAAATCTGTTGGGTTCGAAGATACACCCAATAGCTCTTGCATCAGTGTTACTGACACGTCTAGATGACTAGAACGGTGGGTATATTCAGAAGCAGACTTGCCAGGCCAGCTGATAAACAGTGGTACTTGTAACTGATAACGACTGTAGTTGGAGTTTGCACCCCAGCTGTTGGTTTTGGTTTCGTTAAACTCAGTACCGTGGTTAGAGGTAATGATAACCACCGTGTTATCGGCAAGCTCTAAGCGTTCCAGTTCAGCGTAGATAGTTGCTAGCTGAGCATCGGCCGCTGTCGCCGACTTTTGATAGTCTGCTGCAAAACGCTCTGCTGTCGTTAGCGTAGAGTCCGACTCTGAACTTGAATCGTAGCTGGCGAAGTTATCCAGTGTGGTTAATTCAATAAAGTTAAACCAAGGGCGTTTAGCTTGCGGTGATTGAATCCAGTTAGACCAAGCTTTTATGGCACTCTGGTCATCATAAGTTGCTTGCTCTGGCATCACATCACGGCCTCGGAAGATGATATCCGAGTACAGTGCATCACTAAAGTTGTCGCCACTGAAAGCAGCGAACTTGTAATCGTGATTCTCTAAAACATCGAGCAATACTGCGCTTGACCCCTGAGCTTCAATGCTGCTTGCGTAGCTGCTCGGTAGGCCGTAGAACAAGCCAAAAATACCAAACATATCGTTACTTGAACTGTAGTGGTTGGTGAAGTTGATCGACTGTTGTGCGTAGGCATAGCTGTTTGGCATCGCTGTCGCATTAAGAGCGTCAGAGCGAAGGTTGTTCACACTCACCATCAGGATATTAAGATCATCACTGCGGCGGTTGTATTGAATTTTTTCTAGCGGGTAGCTAACTAGGTTTACATTCTCTTTGTTCGCTTCTAAACGCTCAAGGTACTCTTCACGGTCTAATAGGCCATGTTTTTCCATAAAGCTTTTCGCTGTCATAGGGTAAGACAGTGGGAAGTTCGCTTTCTGGCTAGTAATTGGGTTATAGAAGTACGCATCAGCCCACATGTAGGTCAAGTGGCTGCTGATGAAACACAAGAAGAAGACGGCAGTAATCGGACGGCCAATGTGTTTATGAGACAGTTTACGCTGCTTACGCCAAACCCACTCAGACAGACCAAGCTGTAGTAAGAAGATAAATGGCATAACAATGAAGAGGTGCTGCAAATCAGACGTGAATGCAGATTCCTCTCCACTGAATAAAACCTCCCACACGACAGGCGTCAGGTGGAGGTTTATATTTTGATACGTTTGGGTATCAATCAGTAGGACAGTTAAACCTATGGTCGCGAAGATAACGGCAACCAAACGTAATAACTTCCTCGACGGAAGAATAAAAGTGAGCGGGAACAGCACTAATAGATAGAGCGCGAACACTAAAAAGCCAAAATGACCAACCCACGATGCAGCCAAATAGAATTGGCCTAGCAAGGTTTCTGGCCAAGCAGATTGAGTAATATAACGAGTACCAATCAACATCGCAGCAATGATGTTGAAAAATGCAAACCAGTGACCCCAACCAACCAGTCGAGATACACGATCGCTATATGAGTTTGCGCTGTCTACCATTTATAATTCTTTTATCCGTCAATCAAATTTAGTGAGACTTTTTATCTTCAAGAGAAGAAATTAAAGCCTCGGCAAATTTTTCAGCAATTCCTTTGCGTTGTGAAGCAGCAACATTCTGATTTAAGACATTGGTTGCGATATTTCCAGCGATCATCAGTGAAAGTTCTGGCGAAGCTTTGTGCTTAGTTAGTACAGCACCTACTTCAGCTAGGATTTTTTCAACTTGATCATCTGTGTATTTAGATATAATCGGCATAAGGACTCTAATAATGATAGTAAAAGCGGCTTATGATAACCTACTATGCACGACAACTGAAACCTGAACGGTAATATTTTCACTATGAGCCTTCACCTTTCCAACGTAATTTTACACCAGCTGAGCAAGAACGATCAGGATGAGCTGATTGTTAACTATCGTGCTGAATCTCTAGAAAACGATGCTTCATCTGAAAGCCTAGTTGCTGAACTTCACCGTGTTTTTAATTCAAAAGCAGGCAAAGGGTTTGGTTCTTTCAAATCTGACAGCGAATTCCAGCAGTGGTTGCATCAACTTCGTGCTGGTGAGACAAACTTTTACGATTTTTCTCAAAAGAGTGCGCAACGTCTAAAAGACGAACTATCAAAGTACCCATTCGCTGACGAAGGTATCTTGGTAATGGCTGAATATCAGTCACTTGCAACAGATTACCTTTTCATTGGTTTATTGCCTTCAAACCAAAGCCTAAAGGTAACTGAAGGGCTTGATATTAGTGCGACTGACTACCTTGATATCTCAAAAATGGATATCGCGGCTCGTCTAGACCTTTCAACTTATGAGACTGATAAAGAGTCAAACCGTTACTTAACTTACATTAAAGGACGTGTTGGCCGTAAAGTCGCGGATTTCTTCTTAGATTTCTTACAAGCTGAAGTTGGTTTGGATGCGAAACAGCAGAACCAAGTACTGATGCAAGCGGTAGAAGACTTCGTTTCTGACTCTAAATTAGAGAAAGAAGAAGCGATCAGCTACAAAAAGCAGGTTGCGGATTACTGTAACGAGCAGCTTAAAGCGGGCGATGAAGTACAAGTTCGTGAACTTTCTGGTGAGTTGCCAGCAAGCACAGATGGCACAAGCTTCTTTGACTATACTAGTGAGCAAGGCTACGAGTTAGAAGACAGCTTCCCAGCCGATCGCGCAACTATGCGTAAACTAACAAAATTTGTTGGTGCTGGTGGCGGTTTGAATGTTAGTTTTGATAGTCTGCTTCTAGGCGAACGTATCTTTTACGATCCGGAGACAGACACGCTAACGATTAAAGGCACTCCACCGAACTTACGTGACCAACTGACTCGCAATAAGTCATAGTCCGAAGTTAACGGATAAAAGCGGCAGCAGGACGTTGTCGCTTATTTTGTGCTTAATCTTTTAGCTACGGTCATGGCTTCAAGTTAACACGCACAAGGAATATAGATGGAACAATCAGTAGCAAAGCCCAAACGCTTTAAAAAACCAGCCACCTTTTTGGTTGTGCTCTTGGCTCTGTGGTTACTTCCTTCATTGGCTCTTCTTAATCTAAGCCGTTCCTACACCAATTCTCTAGCTCAAATCGAAGAGCTCGGTATTCGAGTCAACGAATTGAGGCAATCGCTTTATTTCTCAGAACCGCTTCGAGTCTCTCGTATCAATGATCTCGCACTCGATGCTCAGTTGGTTTATTCGATCCGACTGCAGATTGAATCTGATTTCCAACACGCCTTGTTTCGTCCTGATGTCAACCAACTGTTGTACGTAGCTGATCAGTTCCTAGAAAAGTTCGATGAGTTCATTCCAATAGAAAGCCAAGTTCAAGACATCGTTGATAACATTAAGATCTTGCGTGCTGATAAAGAGCTTTCCCCTCAGCTAAAACCGCTCCTCAACGAATACGGTGTTGTGGTATTTGAAGCCATGTATTCTGAAAATCAAAGTTCGTCAGCGACTTATCGCGCCTTTGATTCCATTCTAGAAAAATCTTATTCCTTAGAAAACGAAGAACAAGATGCACTCCAACAACTACTGGCTGATGCGTCAGCATTGTTGAGTGATTACGCTCAGCTTAACTATTTGGTTGATAAGATTAAGAAAAACTCAGTAAATGAACAGATCATAAAACTCGAAGCTGAGTTCCATGATCGTCAATTCAACCTATTGTTGGTGATGCTAGGCTTAAGCTTGGTGGCGATGAGCGGGATAGTGTTTTGGGGCGTTAGGTCCACAAAAACGATGAAAGAAGCAGACCAAGAACTCAGCTCTGAACTAGAAATTAATTCAAGTAAGGAAGACGCTTCTTATAGCGATGTTGTTTCCTCAGCAGTGAAACAAGCAGATAGTGACGCTTATGTATCCGAGAACAGGCCAACGCGCCAGTCTTCCGACTCTCAACCTCCGCAGAGCGTTAACGTTACAAGCCAACCCGTTGTACCGCAATACTCTATTCAGCAAGTCCCTGAACAGGCGCCAGTAGTAGAGAAACACGTTGCCAGTGTCACAGATTCAAAGCCTGCGATTGATATCGAAGACATGTTAGAAACGCTCGATGGTGATGCTGAGTCTGTCGAACTCTTGCTTGGTGTGTTTGTACAAGACCACGCAGGTGACTACGAGAAGTTTAAGTCTTTGTTGACCAAAGATGAAACCTCCGCGGCTCGCATTGTACATAGCTTAAAAGGCGTGGCTGGCAGTATTAAAGCGTCTCGGTTAGCCATCATTGCCGCAACCATTGAAATGACAATGAAGCAGTCCAGAGCGATCAGTGAACATGATTTAGCTGAACTAGAGCAGGCTATAAAAGCCTCTGTGGATTCTGCTCATGAATATTTAGACAGTCAGCGTTAACTTTTACAGGATTTTTGACAATACTCTGACGAAGCGCTCATACAATCAGCGCCCTTAGTCTTTGTCAGAGGTTTATATGTTACGAGTTTCGAGTCGAAGTTGGATGGTGTTGGTGCTTAGCATTGTGCTAAGTGGTTGTTCTCTCTTAGAAGTTAAGTTAGATAGTCAAACGACGCCTCTCACTCAACAAGAGTTAAATGCTCGGCTCATGACGCGTGAATACGCCAAGATGTTTTTTACACGAGTAGAAGACTCGGCTGATTTAATCGCGCAATTTTATCCTGCTGATGACACTTTACATCAATCTTATGTGTTGCTTTGGAAGATCCATGCAGAGCAGGGATTACAACAAGCGGCTTACCAAACTTCCCCAATGTCTGCGTTAATTGACTCGTGGGTTTTCACTGCCCAAATGAATCGGTTTTATAGCCAAGGCGATGGCGCGGACCTATTCGCGACGGATGATGCGGTAGAGGCTGCTCGTTTTCTTGACCAAGAAGCAGATAAATTGGCAAAGGGTGTATTGAACTCCAGTGATTTCAAAAAAAGCAAAGCGTTCGTTGCTCAGTTTGCTGCTAGCCACCCATTTAAAGACCTCACATTCAGAAGCACACCAGCTTACCGTGAATGGCTAAGTTACCTTGGTAAAGACGAATCGCAAATCGTTCAGAGCTTAGGCACCATGCCAGAAGCCATGAGTGACGCATCTGATCGTTTAAGCCTTATGGCTGACCAGACACCGAAACTGATGTCGTGGAAGGCGGAGCTGGTTGCATTGAATAGCTCGCTAACGGGTGAAGACCTATCGATGACGCTGGAAAGCCTTCGTCAAACATCAGCAAGCATGCAAGACTTCATTGAGAACAACCCGGAGTACATGCAAACACTGGCTTCTATTATGTCGACAGAAATGCAACCATTGCTCAACGACCTCAGTGATAAAACCGACCAAAAATTAGCGATGCTGAGTGATGAACGTGTGGCATTAGAAAAAATGGTGACACGTGAGAGAGAAGCTCTAGTAGAGATGATTGCGAAAGAGCGCATCGAGATTGCCGGCATTGTGACTTCAGAAAGAGAACTGTTCACGCAAGACCTTGATCGCGTCTCTCAAGAGGTGGTGGTACTGGCGATTGATAAGCTAATGGAGTTAATCAAAGGTGTGATTATCTACTTCATCCTGTTTATCTTAGTAGTGTTCTTTGCACCGTTAGGCATCGGTTACTGGTTGGGTAAACGAACCGCCAATAAATAGATAAATAAGTAAATCAGCAGATCAAAAAAGAGCGCTCTAGGGCGCTCTTTTTGCATTTATCCATTAACGTTTTGAGTTACGTTCGAAAGCGTTAGCTCCTGAACTTAAGCTTGTTGCTTGCTTAACTCGGTCGCTTCTTCAGCTTCAAACGCTGGTGCTGTTGGTTCACACTTATCAACGAACCAACCCATGTAAGATGTCACGATAGTCACGATGATACAGATGAAGCTTAACCACATGAAGGGTGCGTAAGACAGCGTCGCAACACCAAGAATACTCGCCATGTAGATACCGTTATCACTCCAGGGAACCATACCCGACGTTAGCGTGCCACCAAACTCAGCATTACGAGATAGGTTCTTACGCTTGTAGCCTAAACGGTCGTAGTTTTTCGCACAGATTTTTGGCGTAAGGATTAACGATACGTACATTGCAGAACCGAACACGTTACCCATGAAGGCCGTACCAATTGTGCTCGTCGCTAGTGAGCCTGCGCTGTTTACGCGGCGCTCAAACACCTTAGCGATTGTCTCTAGTACGCCCACTTTATCCAGTAAGCCACCGAAACCTAGACCAAATACGATAACCGCAACTGAACCTAGCATTGAAGACATGCCGCCACGGTTAAGAATCGAATCAATAAACTCTACGCCAGATGAGATTGAGAACGGTGCCCAAGCAGTGTTGAATGCCGTTAGGAAGTCGATATCTTGGATCATGACTGCCCAGATAATACCCAGCAGAGAACCAAAACTGATGACCGGGAATGAAGGCATACGGAAAGCCAACAGACCAAGCACGATAAGTACCGGAACGAATGAGTAAGGCGTGATGTAGAACTGAACTTCCATTGCTTTGATTACAGAGTCTACTTGGCTCATGTCAACGTTGCCCGCGTAGTGGAAACCAAACGCAGTAAACATGATGCCTGTAATCACGTAGCTGATTAACGCAACTGGAAGCATGCCCTTGATGTGTTCAACCACTTCAACACCAGACATTGAAGAAGCCAGAATCACTGAATCAGAAAGAGGAGACATCTTGTCACCGAAGTAACAGCCTGACAGCACGGCACCTGCAGTAATCGGTGCTGGAACACCTAGGCCTTGGCCGATACCCATCATCGCGATACCTGCTGTACCCGCAGCACCCCAAGAAGTACCGGTCGCCAATGCAGTTAGAGAACAGATGATCATGGTCGCTAAAAGGAAGATAGAAGGGTGGATAGCTTTCAGACCATAGTAAATGATAGTAGGTACGATCCCGCCTGAGATCCAAGTACCAACAAGAGCGCCAACGGCTAAAAGTATTAAAACCGCGCCTAAGCCATTGGATATTCCTTTGAGTGCTGCTTTTTCTAAGTCTTTGTATTGGTGTCCAAGACGAATACCAAGAACCATGATAATGAACCAGCCAATATACAAGGCAAGTTGAATTGGAAGGTCAAGCTTTGCAGTAAAGGAAAAAGCAAGGGATAGAAATAGTCCTAACGCGATGAATACCTGCAATAGGTTCGGTAGGCGAGTTTTACTCTGCTTCATAAAAGCCTCTTGTGATTTCGAGCATTTATAGTGCTTCGTTATAGTGTGTGGTGCAAAACGGACACTACAGTAATTAGTTTATTATATCGAAAAAATACGCCTAAGTTGTGATATTTGACTGTTAACTCAATCAATTGTGGTTTCATAATCTAAATTTTTGTTACATTCATGATTGTTACATGTTGAAATCTGTCGCGCGTTGTTTTCGTTTTGTAAAATAAAACTCTGATTAACCTTGGTTTAAAAGAGGGATTTACTGTTTGTGATGAGCGTCGATTGAATCGACTTTGGCGATGTAAATGTTTGAATTTGACGATAATGGACGCTTAATCAATGAGGTGGAGATGGAATGTCGATACAGAGATAACTGCACGATTCATTACGTTCACTTAAAAGAAACGAAAAAGTTACACTTTTTGACAAAAAGCACTTGAGTTCTGTTTCTGAAAAACTTATAGATGGGGGAGAGCAATTTTTAATTTATACATGGAGAGTGAGCGATGAGAGTAGGTCTAGTTGGTTGGCGCGGTATGGTTGGTTCTGTACTGATGCAACGTATGGTTGAAGAGAAAGACTTCGACTTGATTGAGCCTGTTTATTACAGCACATCTCAGATTGGTATTCCTGCCCCTGTTTTAGGTGGTAAAGATGCGGGTCTACTTCAAGACGCTTTTGATATTGATAGCCTAAAACAGCTTGATGCTGTGATTACCTGTCAAGGCGGCGATTACACATCAAAAGTATACCCAGCACTGCGTCAAGCAGGTTGGAAAGGTTACTGGATTGATGCAGCATCTACTCTGCGTATGGATGCTGATTCAATCATCACTCTTGATCCTGTTAACTTGGCTCAAATCCAGCAAGGCATTCACAGCGGCACCAACACGTTCGTTGGCGGTAACTGTACTGTGAGCTTAATGCTTATGGCTCTAGGTGGTCTGTACGAGAAAGGCATGGTTGAGTGGATGAGTGCCATGACTTACCAAGCAGCTTCTGGTGCGGGTGCTAAGAACATGCGTGAGCTGATCTCACAAATGGGTGTGATCAACGACAGCGTAAGTTCTGAGTTAGCAAACCCTTCAAGCTCAATTCTTGATATCGATAAGAAAGTGGCTGATACGATTCGTTCATCTTCATTCCCAACAGACCAATTTGGTGCTCCGCTTGCAGGCTCACTGATTCCTTGGATCGATGTGAAGCGTGAAAACGGTCAGAGTAAAGAAGAGTGGAAAGCCGGTGTTGAAGCGAACAAGATTCTTGGTCTAGATGGTCAGCCAATCCCAATTGATGGTACTTGTGTACGAATCGGTGCAATGCGTTGTCACGCTCAAGCACTAACGATCAAGCTTAAGCAAGACGTGCCAATGGACGAGATCGAAGAGATCATCGCAACGCACAATGATTGGGTTAAAGTGATTCCTAATGACCGCGACATCACGGCACAGGAGCTAACACCAGCGAAAGTAACAGGCACAATGTCTGTACCTGTCGGTCGTCTGCGTAAGATGTCGATGGGTAACGACTTCCTAAACGCCTTCACGGTTGGTGACCAACTACTTTGGGGGGCTGCAGAACCACTACGTCGTACTCTACGCATTATCCTTGCTGAGAAATCGTAATAGGCAAGATTGCTTAAATTCTATTAGCTGATAAACCGAAAGGGTTGACGACAAACGTCAACCCTTTTTAGTTTATTGCTACCTCGTTATTCGGCCCTCGAAACTGCCCTTAAATCTCTTCGCATCTCGCTACTCGAATCTCGTGTCTGCTTTTATTTCTCGTCGGTGACGACACGCTTGTCTGGATCCGCTAATTCGCTAGCACAGTGCTTGCAATACATGGCGTCTGAATCATGACCCGCTCGGTTACAGTTCGGGCACTTAACCAATTCTTTGTGCGAGTTCATCTCATTACTGAGTTCTGCAGTAATGATCCCGGTTGGCACTGCTAAGATAGAGTAACCCAATAGCATGGTCAGTGATGCTATGGCTTTACCAAGCGCGGTCTGCGGCACCATGTCACCATAACCTACCGTAGTGATAGTCACGATGGCCCAATAGATACTGTGAGGAATACTGGTGAAGCCATTGTCAGGACCTTCAATAACAAAGATCAAGGCGCCAAAGATAACCACCAAGATGCCGACGGTGCTAAAGAAGATCAGTATCTTTCGTCGTGCCATTAATAGTGAGCGCAACAGAATATTGGAATCTTGCAGGTAGCGAACCAGCTTTAGAATTCGGAAGATACGCATCACACGCAGCAGTCTCACCACACCCATAAATGAAGCGCCTGGGAAGATGATTGCTAGGTAGGTCGGAAGAATCGCCAATAGGTCAACGACACCATAAAAACTGGTGGCGTAAGATTTTGGCTTTGGGGAGCAATAGAGCCTTAACAAATACTCAAGAGTGAAGAGTGCAGTGAAGGTGTATTCGATATAACGCAGCTGTTGTGACCATTCGGTCATCACATTAGGGATGGATTCTAAGATCAGAACCAACAGCGAAGCCAAGATTGCAACGATCAGAGTTATATCAAATGCACGTCCGGCTGGCGTGTGAGTACCAAAGATAATGACGTACAAATGATGCTTGAGTGGCTTGCGTGACATAAGGAGAGGTTCGTCTTCTGTTAAATGCATTAACAGTCATTATACAAGCTTCATAATAACGAGGCGAGTGAAAGCCCAATTGCTTTACTCGCCTCATCTATATTTCAATATTGTTGCCCTTTATAGAGCAACCGAAATGTTGTTAAACGTTATGCCAAGCCTGGGAACAGATTACGTAGGCCATTGGCGATGAACTCGATGCCCAATGCGCCAAGAATCAGACCCATGATACGAGTGATCACGTTGATACCCGTTTGACCTAAAAAGCGAACGATAACCGGCGCTGAACGGAACAAAAGCCAAGAGCACGTTGCGAATGCGATGATGCTAATGCCGATGCCGACCGTATCAATAGCAGCAGGGTAGCGAGAACCATAAACAATGGTCGAGCTGATTGCACCTGGGCCTGCCATTAGCGGCATAGCAAGTGGAACAACGCCGATCTGCTCTTTGCTGATGTATTCAGACTTCTCTTGTTTGTTCTGCTTATCTTCACCGAGCTTACCGCTCATCATCGAAAATGCGATGCTCAATAACAGTAAGCCACCAGCAACGCGGAATGAATCCAACGAGATGCTAAACATATCAAGAAGCATTTGCCCTGCAACAAGTGACATAATCAAGATCACGGCAACAGCAATATTTGCTTGTAAGGCTGTCCTGTTCCTCTCTTCTGGCGGCATATGAGCAGTAAGAGAAACAAAAACAGGCATGATGCCGATTGGGTTTACGGCAGCAACAAGCCCAAGGAAGAATTGCATAAAAATTGCGAGTTCTAAGCCTTGCATGAGAGCGATCTCCAGTTAGCGTACTTAAGGTTGAAGGGTTGATCTGTGAATAGTTTAGGCGCGTAATGTAAGGGACAAACTCAATTTACGCGAATGAAAAAAACTAACTTGAAATGGGTGATTCTTTTTAGAAAAACTAATTGAATCTCACTTTTGTTTCAAGCCTGTTGCAAGCTAGTTGGTAGTGTTTCATTTTGTAATTTATTATTGAATAACTGTTAACCGACGCACGAAATTAATAAAAATTATGTCAGAATCTAGCCCGTACAACGCTATGGATATACTCTCAGTAGCACGAATATAGCTGTATACATGTAATTTAACGGACTAAAAATGAAACTTTTTTACAGTTTATTACGCTATGTAGAAAAAAGTTGTCTGTTTGCTTGTTTTTTGCGCGAACGAAAAGTGTGAGTTTAATCTATATAAATCATGCTCTTAAGTTCATTTTTGCGATTGCCTTACTACTTTCTGGTTAATTCTTTTTGGGTAACTGATCTGGGTCAATTTTTTTCACACAGTGAAATAATATACTCAGCCCTGAAAGCAATTTACTAAGAACGCTGGTGTTTAAGGTTAACGGCAAGCAGCGAATTTAATAAAAAGTTTTTAATATTTATTATTTTAGGAGATCCACCATGCCTGTAACTAACTTAGCGGAACTTGATGCTCTAGTAGCTCGCGTTAAAGCAGCACAAGAAGAGTTTGCAACATTCTCTCAAGAGAAAGTAGACGCAATCTTCCGCGCAGCTTCTCTTGCTGCTAACCACGCTCGTATTCCACTTGCTCAACAAGCAGTTGCTGAATCTGGAATGGGTATTGTTGAAGATAAGGTTATCAAAAACCACTTTGCATCTGAATTTATCTACAACAAATACAAAGACGAAAAAACATGTGGCATCTTAGAAGAAGATGACAACCTAGGCACAATGACTATCGCTGAGCCTGTAGGTATCATCTGTGGTATCGTTCCAACAACGAACCCAACTTCTACAGCAATCTTCAAATCTCTAATTTCTCTTAAGACACGTAACGGCATCATCTTCTCGCCACACCCACGTGCAAAGAACTCAACTAACGACGCAGCGAAACTAGTTCTAGACGCAGCTGTTGCAGCGGGTGCTCCACGAGACATCATCGGTTGGATCGACCAACCATCTGTAGAGCTTTCTAACGCGCTTATGAAGCACGACGGTATCGCACTTATCCTTGCTACTGGTGGTCCAGGCATGGTTAAAGCAGCATACTCTTCTGGTAAGCCTGCTATCGGTGTTGGTGCTGGTAACGTTCCTGTCGTTATCGATGAAACAGCTGACATCAAACGTGCTGTAGCATCTATCCTTATGTCTAAGACTTTCGATAACGGCGTAGTATGTGCTTCTGAGCAAGCTGCAATCGTAGTTAGCGAAGTATATGACGAAGTTAAAGAGCGTTTCGCTTCTCACAAAGCTCACGTTCTATCTAAAGCTGACGCTGATAAAGTACGTAAAGTTCTGCTTATCGACGGCAACCTAAACGCTAAAATCGTAGGTCAACCTGCTCCAGCAATCGCTGAAATGGCTGGTGTTAAAGTTCCTGCTGATACAAAAGTACTTGTAGGTGAAGGTCTTGGTAAAGTTTCTTACGATGACGAATTCGCTCACGAGAAACTATCTCCAACTCTAGGTCTATTCCGCGCAGATGACTTCGAAGACGCAGTTGCTCAAGCGGTAACTATGGTTGAAATCGGTGGTATCGGTCACACATCTGGTCTTTACACTAACCAAGATACTAACGCAGACCGCATCCGTTACTTCGGTGACAAGATGAAGACTGCTCGTATCCTAATCAACATCCCGACTACTCACGGTGGTATCGGTGACCTGTACAACTTCAACGTTGCACCTTCTCTAACTCTAGGTTGTGGTTCATGGGGTGGTAACTCTATCTCTGAGAACGTAGGTCCTAAGCACCTTATCAACAAGAAAACTGTAGCGAAGCGAGCTGAAAACATGTTGTGGCACAAACTACCTAAGTCTATCTACTTCCGTCGTGGTAGCCTTCCAATCGCAATGAGCGACCTAGAAGGTAAGAAACGCGCATTCCTAGTAACTGACCGTTTCCTATTCAACAACGGTTACGCAGATGACGTAGTTAGCTTGCTTAAAGCACAAGGCATCGAAGTTCAAACTTTCTTCGACGTAGAAGCGGATCCAACGCTATCTGTTGTTGAGAAAGGCGCTGAAGCAATGAAGAGCTTCCAACCTGACGTAATCCTTGCTCTAGGTGGCGGTTCTCCAATGGATGCTGCTAAGATCATGTGGGTTATGTACGAGCACCCAGAAACTCACTTCGAAGAACTAGCAATGCGCTTTATGGACATCCGTAAACGTATCTACAAGTTCCCTAAAATGGGTCAAAAAGCTGAGCTTGTATGTATCACTACAACTTCAGGTACAGGTTCAGAGGTTACTCCATTCGCTGTTGTTACTGACGACAAGACTGGTGCTAAATACCCACTAGCTGATTACGAAATCACGCCAAACATGGCTATCGTTGATGCGAACCTAGTAATGAACATGCCTAAGTCTCTAACAGCGTTCGGTGGTTACGATGCAGTAACTCACGCTCTTGAAGCTTACGTATCTGTTCTAGCGAACGAGTACTCAGACGGTCAAGCTCTTCAAGCTCTTAAGATGCTTAAAGAATACCTACCATCAAGCTACAAAAATGGTGCGGCTGACCCAATAGCTCGTGAGAAAGTACACAACGCAGCAACTATCGCTGGTGTAGCATTTGCGAACGCATTCCTAGGTGTGTGTCACTCAATGGCTCACAAAATTGGTGCTGAGTTCCACCTACCACACGGTCTTGCTAACGCACTACTTATCTCAAACGTTGTACGTTACAACGCGAACGATAACCCAACTAAGCAGACTGCATTCTCTCAGTACGACCGTCCACAAGCACGTCGTCGTTACGCTGAAGTTGCTGACCACCTAGGCCTAAGCCAAGCTGGTGACCGTACAGCTCAGAAGATTGAACGTCTACTGACTTGGTTAGAAGAGCTTAAAGTTGACCTAGACATCCCACTATCTATCCAAGCTGCGGGTGTTAACGAGTCTGACTTCATCGCTAAACTAGACGAGCTAGCTGTTGAAGCGTTCGATGACCAGTGTACAGGTGCTAACCCACGTTACCCTCTAATCACTGAGCTAAAAGAAGTTCTAACAACTTCTTACTTCGGCCAACCATACGTTGAAGGCGAAACTTTCGAAGGTACTACAGTTATCCTTAAGAAAGCAGACCAAAAGCCAGCTGAAGCGAAAGCGCCAAAAGCTAAAAAAGAAAAAGCTAACGCATAATAAGTAAGCATTAGTTTTGAGATAAGTTTTCGCTAGCACGATACTTATCTATCGGGAAAAGATGAAAGCCCCAGTCGAGAGACCGGGGCTTTTTTTATGTTTGGTTCGTTTGTAAAACGGATTGAGAGGCAATAGCTCTGCTACTTAATATGAGCTGAGCCAGTCATGTTCAATTGGAATAGGGAGTTAAACCTCTGCCGCGACAACTCGCCCACTGAAGTAGTCATTCGAGACAATGTATTCGGTTGTTCTGGTCAGCTCGTCTTGCAGCTGCGCCCAGTGACATCGGTTGAGCTTGCCATCGGAGTTATGAACGGCGGGAACAACGCCACCGACTCGAATGCCAAAGGGAGTCAGCTCTTTCGCCCAACTATGGGTAAAGCCAGTGATCATTGAGTTTGCGCTCTCTAAGCCAGACACATCGTGAAAGTCATCATGAGATATCACATTCACAATCACGCCTTCCTTATCTTCCTCTCGCAATCTCTCAGCACTGATTTGCCCAAATGCGAACAGGGTCGATGCCATCGATGAGAGATCATTAATAAAGCTGCTCACAGGCTGATCGCCAATTAGGCTAGGCATTGGGGAGCTTATCCAGTTATTGACCAGCACATCGGGTGTCGTGTTGAAGGTGGTTTGAATAAAATCATATACGCTGAGAATCGCTTGGCTGTCATTGCCTTTGAGCGTGTAGTGGTAAACAGAGTCAGAAAACCGGGCACACTGTAGATACGTCGCTTTAAGTGCTTCCGTGTCTTTATCACAAAGGATGACGGTGGCTCCAAGGTTAACAAAGTGGTTCGCAATCGCCCCCCCCAGTCGCGAGCCGGCAGATGTCACCAATATGATTGAGCTTTTTATTTCCATCCCAGTACCTAAACAAATCGTCCATGTCGGATAAGGATGGGTTAAAATTTATACAGCGGGTGTGAATTGGTTCAAACTAAGGTGTGCCAATTAATAAGTTTTTATGAACTTAGTGGCACGTCACATTTTGTAGTAACTTCAAGCGGTAACCGACATCAGGTGTTTTTAGGTTGCCTAAGGCTAGTGGTTCATATCATTCGTGTGAATACTTTGAAGTGTGCGAGTTAGTCGAAGAAGAGCTATGGATAGACAGCGAAAAAGGGAAAGGTAGGCGACCGCTATACTTGAGCTTGAATTTGATACTGACGTTGCGCGGTGGTTAGCTCATTGTAGAGCGTGGCATGTGGCAAATCAGGTAAATGCTTGTTTGCGAGTTTGCGTCGGTCATGACCAGAAAGGTTTTGGTAAACCTCTTCGGGTAAGTCGGCTGTATCTTCAGGCATGAAGGCAAGCGCTTCAGGTTTCAAGTAATGGCTGAGCTTGGCGCTGGCAAGGCTAGCTTGATGAAAATGATTAGATTGCTGAGCTGAAATCTCATATGAAGACTGGTTTGAACGCAGTTGTTGAGGTTCTGCTACGCCAAATTGTTTGCGCAGGCGATCTTCATTTGTCTCTGTGATTTCAATGGTGTCAATTGGCGTGCAATCACGGACATCATTAGAAAACATAGATAACAGCAACGCGAAATCTGCACGGCGACCTTGCTCAACCGCTTGGCTGATCCCGATGCCGAACTTCAGTTCGTTGATGATTCCTGGTTTGTCTAAAGTATGTATTTGCATGTCGCCTCTCATTGGATACACCTTTAACGGCATGGAGTCGGCAAACTTTAGTGTTTAATTACAGGCAAATAGAGAATTTATGTAGGGTTGGGAAGAAGGCTATCAATAGTTCGAGAAGTAAGCGCTATTGGCGGGTTTATTACGAAATGTTTAGATTTTGTGGAACACGACAGATACAAAAAAGCTCACGCCGAGGCATGAGCTTTCAATAGATAACTCGCTATAAATAGCGCAGCGTAAGCAATAATTACTTAGCTAGGTTCTCTTCTACGAAAGACCAGTTTACTAGGTTCCAGAATGCAGCCATGTAGTCAGGGCGAACATTGCGGAAATCGATGTAGTAAGCGTGTTCCCATAGGTCAACAGTTAGAAGTGGAGTAACACCTTCTTCTGTTAGAGGAGTAGCAGCGTTAGAAGTGTTAACGATGTCTAGAGAACCGTCAGCTTTCTTAACTAACCAAGTCCAAGAAGAACCGAAGTTGTTGATTGCTGAATCAGTGAATTTCGCTTTGAATTCTTCGAAAGAACCGAATGCAGCGTTGATAGCTTCTGCAACAGCGCCAGTTGGTTCGCCGCCCGCTTTAGGAGCAAGACAGTGCCAGTAGAACGTGTGGTTCCAGATTTGAGCAGCGTTATTGAAAACACCACCAGTAGAAGTCTTAACGATCTCTTCTAGTGTTTTGCCTTCAAACTCAGTACCTGGGATAAGGCCGTTTAGCTTAACAACGTAAGTGTTGTGGTGCTTACCGTGGTGGAAATCTAGCGTTTCTGCTGAGATGTGTGGTTCTAGCGCGTCTTTCGCGTAAGGAAGAGCCGGTAGTTCAAA
The DNA here is from genome assembly GCF_041471945.1 of Vibrio sp. 10N.261.51.A4. Classification (NCBI taxonomy): domain Bacteria; kingdom Pseudomonadati; phylum Pseudomonadota; class Gammaproteobacteria; order Vibrionales; family Vibrionaceae; genus Vibrio; species Vibrio sp. 10N.261.51.A4. The sequence goes on along the minus strand of NZ_JBFRPJ010000002.1, from coordinate 158,394 downwards.
TGCCATTGCTCAATTCTCCATTGATATGAAAGAGTTAACTCTTTCGATTGCTTCCAGTGATATTATTATTCATGGCTCGCTATACTGCCAACCATGGTCAATTTGCTGACTTGCGATATAGTTTAGCAAGTTTTTACTTTATTAAAAGCTTATTTCATTACTTTTGTGTGAATTGTTAGCTTAGCTTGTTAACCGCTTTTTTTATATGGTTTTTATTCTTTTAGTTTGGGGTAGAATAAAGGCAATAAAAGCCGTAATCCATTAACGAGGAAGCAATGGAAACTATCGATAAAATCAAACAGCAAATTGAAGAAAACACTATTCTACTGTACATGAAAGGTTCTCCTAAGCTACCTAGCTGTGGTTTCTCTTCTCAAGCGTCTCAAGCTCTAATGGCATGTGGCGAAAAATTTGCTTACGTAGATATCCTACAAAACCCTGATATCCGTGCAGAGCTTCCTGCTTACGCACAGTGGCCAACTTTCCCACAACTTTGGGTTGAAGGTGAGCTAATCGGTGGTTGTGACATCATTCTTGAGATGTTCCAAAAAGGCGAACTTCAGCCAATCATCAAAGAAGCAGCGGCTAAAGTTGCTGGCGATGACGCTGAATAAGTTCTAGCCTTTGCGCTGAATAGTTAAAATGAGGGGCCTTAATCAGGCTCCTTTTTTGTTTGAATTGATCGAATCATTGACTCGATAAGGAATGAACAATGAACGTAAAACTTCATTATGTGCATGATCCAATGTGCAGCTGGTGTTGGGGTTACAAGCCAACACTTGAGTTATTGAAACAACAATTGCCTGCGAGCATTGAGTTTAACTATGTAGTGGGTGGTTTGGCCCCGGATTCTGATGAGCCAATGTCAGAAGAGATGAAAGGCAAGCTGCAAGCGATTTGGAAGCAGATCGAAGCTAAGTTGGGTACTGAGTTTAACCATGATTTTTGGACAGAGTGCCAACCTGTTCGCAGTACTTACCCTGCGTGCCGTGCCGTGATTGCTGCAGGTTTTCAAGACCACTACGAAGCGATGCTTGAAGCGATTCAACATGCTTACTACCTTCGTGCGATGTTGCCACATAGCCAAGACACACATTTGCAGTTGGCTGAAGAGCTAGGTATGAATGTTCAACAGTTTGAAAATGACCTTTCTAGCAAGTTATTGGAAAGTGAGTTAGATGACCAGCTAGGCTTTAAAGAAGCGATGGGTGTATTTTCTTACCCGACCTTAATGCTTGAAGTGAACGGCATCTTTAGTGAAGTTGAATTGGATTATCATTCAACGGAAGCGACGCTTAAGTCTATTCGCGAAATTTTAGTGAGTAATGCTCCCGCTGCGTAATTCAGCGAGAGTCATCTGTATTCGCAATGATTTCTAAGGCTTACTCATCAGAGTAAGCCTTTTTTGTTTGGTGTCGCTAGTTCAATGAGAGTGAGCGGAAGGAAGAGTAGAATGAATCTCAGAGACAAAAAAGACCGCACGAGGCGGTCTTTATAAAAGTGAGTGTAGGGCTCTTTAACTACAAACCTAATTACAGAACCATGGCTGCAATCCAACCGAATACGATCAGTGGGATGTTGTAGTGCAGGAATGTTGGAACTACGGTTTCCCATACGTGCTCGTGTTGACCATCAGCATTTAGACCAGACGTTGGACCTAATGTTGAGTCAGAAGCCGGAGAGCCCGCATCACCAAGTGCAGCAGCTGTACCTACTAGAGCGATTGTTGCCATTGGCGAGAAGCCAAATGCTGCTGCTAATGGAACGTAGATAGTTGCAAGGATTGGAATCGTAGAGAACGAAGAACCAATGCCCATAGTAACCAATAGACCAACAATTAGCATAAGTAGTGCTGCTAGAGGCTTGTTGTCGCCAATGCTTGTTGAAAGTGCTTCAACCAGAGATTCAACGCCACCTGTTTGCTTCATAACTGCCGCGAAACCTGCTGCTGCAATCATGATGAAACCGATCATTGCCATCATGTGAACGCCCTTGGTGAAGACATCTTGTGTCTCTTTCCAAGCAATAACGCCACCGAAGGTAAATACCATGAAACCCGCTAGAGCACCGATGATCATAGAGCCAGTCGATAGTTGAACTGTTAGCGCTGCTACGATACCAGCTGCTGCTACTAGGATGTGCTTCTTGTTGATCTCTTTCACTTCTGTTGAAACAACAGTGTGAGAGGTTTCTTTGTATTGGCGAGGCTTACGGTAAGTAAAGAATACTGCAGTAAGAAGACCGAAGATCATGCCCGCAGCGGGTAACAACATCGCCATTGGCACTTGGCTTGCTACTACGTTTTCAAGACCATTGTCGTGAAGGTTTTTAAGCAGAATGTTGTTTAGGAAGATGCCACCAAAACCAATCGGTAGCACCATGTAAGGTGTAATCAGACCAAAAGTAAGTACACACGCAACTAGACGGCGGTCTAGGTTCATTTTTGCGAATACGCCTAGTAGAGGTGGGATTAAGATTGGGATGAAGGCGATATGTACTGGAATCACGTTTTGCGAAGACATGGTCACTAAGATCAACGACGCAAGCATGCCGTATTTAAGACCAGTCGATGCCGCACTGTTCTCTTTGCCGTGAATGCGTTTGATAACACTTTGAGCAAGGAGATCTGTGATACCAGAACGTGAGATAGCAACAGCGAATGTACCAAGCATAGCGTAGCTAAGTGCAATCGTTGCACCGCCGCCTAATCCACTTTCGAAAGCCGCGACTGCGTCGTTCAAGCTCATACCAGAGGCTACGCCACCGATAATTGCACTGAACGTCAGAGCAACGACTACGTTTACGCGCATCAAAGCTAAAACAAGCATGATGCAAACTGAAATTACAACAGGATTCATATTATTCTCGGGATGTTGTGTTTTTTATGAAGGCAATACGAAAAAACGTTTACCGACTCTATTTTTTATTCTTCGTCAACAAGAGGCCAACCACCAAGGGCTTTCCATTTGTTTACAATGCCGCAAAATAACTCTGTGGTTTTTTGCGTATCATACAAAGCAGAGTGTGCTTCTTTGTTGTCAAATTCCATCCCTGCAGTGCGGCAAGCTTTAGCCAAAACGGTTTGACCGTAGGCAAGACCACTAAGAGCTGCAGTGTCAAAAGTAGCAAATGGATGGAAAGGGACGCGTTTAAGCTTACAGCGCTCACTTGCCGCATTAACGAAGTTCAAATCGAATGTAGCGTTGTGAGCAACCATGATTGCGCGACTGCAATCTGAAGCTTTTTGTTCTTTTCTCACTAGCTTGTAGATTTCTTTAAGGGCTTCTTGTTCCGACACAGCACCACGTAATGGGCTAAATGGGTCTTTAATTCCGTTAAAGTCTAATGCTGCCTGCTCTATATTTGCGCCTTCAAAAGGCTCAATGTGAAAATGAAGCGTTGATGCAGGGTGCAGATCTCCGTTCTCATCCATTTTTAATGTAATGGCACAGATTTCTAATAATGCATCGGTTTCAGCGTTAAACCCTGCGGTTTCCACGTCGATGACCACTGGAAAATAGCCGCGAAAGCGTTTTTTTAGGGTCAGAGCTTCGTTTTCTACAGTCATGTTAGCCCAAATAAGTGTGATTAAGGCTGCATTATTGCAGATAATAGCAGTGATAAAAACTAGGGAAGGGCAATAAATCTTAAATTACCCAACCCATTACGGCTTGATAATTGCATATTTAAACGTGAGAGAAAAATGCGGCAATTGGCTGCATTGTTAAACGAATTGCTTAAGAGATACTCCACTTTATGAAGAAACAACTCATAACAGGTTCAATGCTATTTTCGCTACTTGTGTCGTCATCGGTCATGGCACAAGAAAAGCGTTACGGAGCATCTCCTCAACAGTCGACATGGGAGATGGTAGCCAACACGCCACTTGAATGTCGCTTGGTCCACCCAATTCCAAACTTTGGTGATGCTGAGTTCTCATCTCGCGCGAGTAAAAAAATCATTTTGGACTTTGAGCTTAAAATGCGCCGTCCAATGGGTGCGACGCGCAATGTAAGCTTGATCTCTATGCCGCCACCTTGGCGTCCGGGTGAAAGTGCTGATCGTATGACAACCATTAAGTTCTTCCAGCAATTTGACGGCTATGTCGGCGGTCAAACAGCTTGGGGCATCTTGAGTGAGTTGGAGAAAGGGCGTTATCCGACATTCAGCTACCAAGAGTGGCAGAGCCGAGATCAACGTATCGAAGTGTCGTTGTCGTCGGTGTTGTTCCAAGAAAAATACAATGTGTTCAGTGACTGTGTTGCTAACCTGCTGCCTTACAGCTTTGAAGATATCTCTTTCACTATTTTGCATTACGACCGCAACAGCGACCAGCTGAACAAGTCGTCGCGCAAAAGGCTGAGCCAGATTGCCGATTACGTTCGCTATAACCAAGACATCGACCTTGTGTTGGTGGCAACGTACACCGACTCTGTCGACAGCAAAGGGATTAGCCAAAACCTTTCAGAGCGCAGAGCAGAATCGTTAAGAGAGTACTTCAAATCTCTAGGCCTGCCAGAAGATCGTATCCAAGTGCAAGGCTATGGCAAGCGTCGTCCGATTGCGGACAATAACTCGCCAATTGGTAAAGATAAGAACCGACGTGTTGTGATCTCTTTAGGTCGCACACAGGTTTAAGCTAAACAACAGCTTGTTTTGAAATGACAAAGCCCGTCTAGATGACGGGCTTTTTTATGTTTTAAATTTGGAGTCGTTGTTTTAACGGAACTTGTTTAATTCAAGCGGAAGCGGGCGATCATTTCACAGTTGGTCGCGGTATCGATCTTTTCCACCATAGAGGCAATTTTAGGGTTTGGGTGGCGTTTCATGAAATCGATCAGCGCTTTCTTACAGCAACCAATAGAATCGATAAAGCTTGAACATTGAGTATTAGGGCACTGAGGGATCAGTGTGAGTACCTTTTCAGAAGCCAGTTGAAGATACTTGAGCTCGTATTCAGTGTCGCCAGCCCAACGCCAGAATTGAGCAAGATTGTGGCAAGAAATCACCGAGATCAGTAAGCGTTCATCGGCTTGAATATCGGTGCGTTCTGTAATTTCTTCACTTAAGTTCAAAGCCTGCTGATAATGAAGAATACTTCGTACAGGATCGTCGAGCTGCAATGCAGTATCGGCAAGTAACGTGTGTTTTTCCCATTCGCTAATCATTGTATTACCTCACTAATCAATAGGTGGTTAATTTAAATGATAATCATTATCATGTAAAGTTTCATCAATGAGATTGTTAAGAATAATTGGTAAAGAATATCGATTATGGTGAGAGTGATAAAAAAGAAGCGAGCATAGTGCTCGCTTCGTTTTTCATTTCTTCAGGCGTTCAAACCCAACTTCTCAAAGAGGTTAAGGAATTAACCTTCTAGACCTGCGCTTGCTTGTTTGTTCTGAATCAGCTCAATCATGTAGCCATCAGGATCTTTCACGAACGCAATGTGTGTAGAGCCGCCTTTAACCGGACCCGCTTCTCGCGTTACGTTGCCGCCAGCTGCTTTAATCGCATCACACGTTGTGTAGATGTCATCAACACCGATAGCAACGTGACCAAAAGCAGAGCCAAGATCGTATTCCGTGGTGCCCCAGTTGTAAGTCAGCTCAATCACTGCGCCTTGAGATTCGTCGCCAAAGCCAACGAAAGCCAGTGTGTATTCGTACTCTTTGTTTTCGTTCTTACGTAATAGCTGCATGCCCATTACATTGGTGTAGAACTCGATAGACTTGTCTAGATCACCCACGCGTAGCATGGTGTGTAAAATACGACCGTTTGACATGATTTGCTCCTAGCTTGTTATTGGTTGTTTCTTTTAAAGCACTATATATGAGCAAGCTCATAAGCAACACCAAAGAGATGATGAGTTTGGTCATATTTTCTTATTCTCATCATCTATCTTACTCTCCCCCTCTGCCTTTTTTCTTATTTGTATTACAATAAATTAAAGAGAGACGGCCTTATTAATTTGTCAGTCACTAGCGCTTAATTCGCAGTTTTGCATAAATAGTAAGTTTGAGTGTTGGTCTTTTTTGTAATGGCCAAGAATGGCCTTGGTTGTTGAATTGTGACTTATATCTCCATCTTGTTGCTGATTTCCTTTCGTTTTTACAATTGGCATCTAACTTTCCATTTTATCAATTTATGATTACGCCAACATATCCCTGTTTATAGAAAGGTTATTCCGATGTTTTACTTCGTTATTAAGGAATTTTCGATAAAATACGCCGATAACTAATGATTTTTACGAAAGTGAAAAGGGTGTCTATTTTTTGTGCTTATCTTTTTTAAACAATAGTTTGGGCTTGTATTGTTTGTTTTATGTTTGATGTTTGATGTGGTTGTGTTTTCAAAGTAGTTGTCAAGTGTGTATCAAGTGTATCTTTTGCGATCTTTGCTAAATAGACAATCCTTACTATATAGTTTTTCAAGCGCACCAAATCGACTAAATATTCACTTTTGATTTGTGCGATTTTTCTATCATATAAGAATAAGTGTTATTTTATTACATTAGCCTCGGCGTGAGGCATTGATGTGGAGTACTCAAATGACGAGTAAATGGTTTACACAACAAAGTTCAGATGTTTTAAACGAACTGAACGCAGATCAAACGACAGGTTTATCAACTTCTGAAGCGGATGCACGCTTAGAGAAGCACGGCACTAACGAACTGACTGCACAAGAGTCAGCTTCTGCGTGGGAACTGTATATTCATCAATATAAAAACCCACTGATTTTTATTCTAGCTGTTGGTGCAATCGTTTCTTGGTCTACTGGCCACGCGATTGATGCTATTGCTATTGCAGTGATTATCCTTATCAATACTGGTATCGCGTTCTGGCAAGAATTTAAAGCTCAGAAAGGGATGGAAGCGCTAAAAGAAATGGCAGCTCCAGAAGCCGAAGTGATGCGCGATGGTAAATGGATCAGTGTTCCAGCTAAAACCCTCGTTCCTGGTGACATCATCAAAATTAATACTGGCGATATTCTGCCTGCTGATGTTCGTATTCTTGAGTCAAACCGTCTGACGGTAGATGAGGCTGCACTGACCGGTGAATCTGAGCCAGTGAATAAGCAGTCTGAACGCCTTGAAGATGAGACCCTTGGTCTTGGCGATCAGAAAAACATGGGCTTCATGACAACAATCGTGACTACAGGTACAGGCCTTGCTGTGGTAACAAGCACAGGTATGCAAACTGAAGTTGGTCACATCGCTGATATGATGAACCAAACGGAAGAGACGAAAACACCAATGCAAGAGCGTATGGACACCATCGCACTCGCATTATTGGTTGTTGCTCTTGTGGTTGTTGCTATTGTTTGTGCTATCGGTGTTTACCACGGTATGCCATGGTTAGAAATCCTAACAACAGGTATCTCTTTATCGGTTGCCGCTATTCCTGAAGGTTTACCAACGGTGGTTACTATCGTATTAACGATGGGCTCGACTAAGATGGTTAAGAATAATGCTTTGGCTAAACAGCTAGCAGCAATCGAAACGCTTGGTTCTACAACCGTTATCTGTTCAGATAAAACCGGTACGCTAACACAAAACCAAATGCAGGTGATGAAAGCGTACGATGTGTCTGGTCGTTACTGGGATGTGTCAGGTAAAGGTTTTGATCCTAAGGGTGAATTCATTACCAAAGGTCACAATGTCGAAGCGACAAACAGCCCTGCAATGATGAAAGGTCTTGTTGTTGCAACGCTTTGTAACGATGCTGAATATGTAAATGCTGATGGTAAATGGACGGTTCGTGGCAACCCGACAGAAGGTGCACTAATTGTTGCAGCTGCAAAAGCAGGTCTTAAACAAGATGAAATGCTATCAACGGGTGGCTACTCAATCGTTAAGAAGTTCCCGTTCGATTCTGGTCGTAAGATGGCTTCTGTTATCGTTCGTGACCCACAAGGTAAGCACTTCCTAGCATTGAAAGGTGCGCCAGATGTTGTTCTTGGTAAATCAACCAGCTTCATGGTTGACGGTGGTTTCGTACCAACGGTTGGCTGTGAAGTTTCAGGCAACTTGGCTCTCGATACCGCACCGTCTCAAGAGCTTCATTTAAACTTTGAAGCGGCAATCCAAACCTTTGGTGGTGATGCTCTGCGTACACTTGCCGTTGGTTTCCGTGAATTAAAAGAAGAAGAGCTTGAGTTAGATTTCCCTGAGCTTGAAAAAGACGTCAGCATCCTGGGTATCTATGGCATCATGGATCCACCACGCCCAGAAGTACGCGATGCAGTAAATAGCTGTTATAGCGCTGGTGTTCGTACGGTAATGATTACCGGTGACCACGCAGTCACGGCAGCAGCGATTGCTCGTGAAATCGGAATCATCCGTAGCGAAGACGATCTAGTGGTAACGGGTGCTGAGCTTGACCAAATGGATGACGAGAAGCTGTTGTCTATCTGTTCTCAGGTTGCAGTATTTGCCCGTGTTACTCCAGAGCACAAGCTGCGTATCGTAAAAGCGCAGCAAGAGAACAATGAAGTTGTCTCTATGACCGGTGACGGCGTGAACGATGCGCCAGCACTGCGTCGTGCAGACATTGGTGTTGCGATGGGTATTACAGGTACGTCTGTTGCGAAAGACTCAGGTGACCTTATCCTGTTGGATGACAACTTCAGTACTATCGTGAAGGCGGTACGTCAGGGTCGTCAAATTTTCGATAACCTACGTAAGTTTATCCGCCAAGCACTTACAGCGAACGTGGGTGAGGTTTCGGTAATCCTATTTGCATTCCTACTCATGGGACCAGATGTAGTACTTCCGCTAACTCCACTAATGATTTTATGGGTTAACCTCGTTTCTGATGGTCTACCAGCACTCGCACTCGGTGTTGAGCCAGAAGAGAAAGATCTCATGGAGCGTAAGCCAGGCAAACGTGACCAAGGCTTCTTCTCTAATGGTCTAGGCGCTCGTATCCTAACTCGTGGTCTCGCATTAGGTGGTCTAAGCTTTGTGACATTCTCTTACGCACTCGACGGTGGTTACAGTGCTCAATACGCACAAACCGTTGCGTTTTTAACACTGATCTTTGCTCAACTTTGGAGCTTGTTCGATGCACGTACGTTTACAACGATTTATCGTAAGAATCCGTTCACTAACCACTACCTACTTGGTGCGGTGGCAGTATCGGCTATCTTGTCTTTAAGCGTTGTGTACACAAGCTTCGGTCAGTTGGTATTCAGCACAGAAGCGCTAGAGTTTAATCACTTAATATCGTTAATCTTCATTGCAGCAGTACCAACATTTGTTCTATCTGCTATCAAAGAAGTGACTAAAGTGGAGTTTATCTAAGACAGACTTCTTAGCTAAATAATTGAATCCCGCCATAAAAGGCGGGATTTTTTATGCCTGTTGTCTTGGGAACGCAGAATTAGAAGTGAAAACTTATGTAGAGGCGGATTCTAGAGAGTGGCAATAAAAAAGCAGCGCTTTAAGCGCTGCCGTATTGATTAATCGTTGTGAACGGAAAGACTAATCTTCGCTCTTTTCTTTGAATTCACAGAGGTCTTCAATGATACAGCTGCCACAGCGTGGTTTACGTGCGACACAGGTGTAACGTCCATGAAGAATGAGCCAATGGTGGACATCCAGTTTGAATTCTTTTGGGATAACTTTAAGTAGTTTTGCTTCGACATCGTCGACGGTTTTACCCATCGCTAGCTTAGTGCGGTTTGATACACGATAGATGTGAGTATCAACGGCAATGGTTGGCCAACCGAATGCGGTATTTAACACTACGTTTGCTGTTTTACGACCGACACCTGGAAGGGCTTCTAATGCAGCGCGATCTTCCGGTACTTCACCATTATGTAGGTCAAGCAGCATACGACACGTTTTGATGGTGTTTTCTGCTTTTGAGTTAAATAGGCCGATGGTCTTGATATACTCTTTTAAGCCATCAACACCTAGGTCGAAAATTGCTTGCGGAGTGTTGGCTAAAGGGTACAGCTTATCCGTCGCCTTGTTCACGCTGACATCGGTTGCTTGTGCAGACAATAGAACGGCAATCAGCAGCTCGAATGGGCTGTTCCAGTTAAGCTCAGTCTCTGGCTTTGGATTGTTTTCTCTTAAACGCTCAAGTATTTCTACTCGTTTTACATTGTTCATAGCGACATTACTTTCAAATAGTTAGGGCATGAAGCTTGGATTGCTTCTGCTTTATCATCGGTTACGCGCTCTTATGAGCGTCATTATTATATGTACTGTTTAGATCTGATTTCCCCCGCTGAGTGGTTGAGCTAACTCAGCGAGGTTTAAGCTAATTTAACTTATTAGGCATTGGTAACGCGAGCGCGTTCAATGACTGGTTTTTCTTGTTTTGGTTGTCTAGATTTTGCTTGGTTATCGATGATATTTTTCAAAGCAATTAAGAAACCAACACCAATGAAGGCACCCGGTGGAAGCAGGGCTAACAAGAAGCTGTTATCAAATTGGAATATCTGGATTCGTAACACCGAAGCCCAGTCACCAAGCAGCAGGTCTGCGCCATCAAATAGGGTCCCGTTACCAATAATCTCACGCATCGCACCTAACACGACCAATACTGATGTCATGCCTAGACCCATCCAGAAACCATCTTGAGCCGCTGGTAGCACTTCATTTTTTGAAGCGAAGGCTTCCGCACGACCAATGATGATGCAGTTGGTTACGATCAGCGGGATGAAGATACCCAAAGAGAGGTAAAGCCCATAGGCGTAAGCGTTCATCAGCAATTGAACACAGGTTACTAGCGAGGCAATGATCATTACGAATACTGGGATACGTACTTCTTTTGGCACATGATTACGAACCAAAGAAACAGAAACGTTTGAGCCGACCAGTACAAGCAAGGTAGCAATGCCTAGCCCAAGTGCGTTAGTGACTGTTGACGATACAGCCAGCAGCGGACATAACCCAAGAAGTTGCACTAGGGCAGGGTTATTGGCCCACATGCCATTTTTGATCAATGTTTTATGGTCACTCATTATTCACCACCACAATTTAGAGGTTGAGCAAGCAATGCTTGGTTGTTTTGGTTAACGTACTGGACCGCTTGTTTGACTGACTTCACGACTGCTCTTGGCGTGATAGTAGCGCCAGTAAACTGGTCAAAATCACCACCGTCTTTACGAACCTTCCAACGGTCTAGATTAGAATCCGTCACTTGCTTACCTGCAAACGAAAGAATCCAATCACTCACACGCAGATCAATCTTATCACCCAAGCCCGGAGTCTCTTGGTGAGAAAGCACGCGAGTACCTAAAATAGTACCGTCAGTTTTCATTCCAACAATGACTTTAATCGCGCCATTGTAGCCGTCTGGTGCAATCGCTTCGATCGCAATCGCGCTTGGCTCACCATTAAGCTTAGCAATGTAAGCCGGCATCGCTTGCTCAGTACCAAGCTCTTCTGCTTGAACCAAAGTACAAGACGAAAACAGCTCGTTGTCGTGCTGATCGTGTGGGATCACTTGGTTAAGAACAGACAGTAACTGAGCCTGTTCTTGTTGTTTGATCTGATCTTTGGTCAGGTAGTGAGTTACCGCGACCAAACCCGTCGAAGCACACGCAAAAATCGCGAGTACAAGGCCGTTTTTCTTAATTGCATTTAGCATGGTATCCGCTCCCTTAGTGACCGTATGTGCGAGGTTTGGTGTAGTAGTCAATCAGTGGAACACACATGTTGGCTAACAATACAGCAAACGCCACGCCATCAGGGAAACCACCCCAACTGCGGATGATAAAGACTAAACCGCCGATCAGAGCGCCAAACACTAAGCGACCTTTGACTGTCGTGGATGCTGAAACTGGGTCGGTTGCAATAAAGAATGCACCAAGCATAGTCGCGCCAGACAGAAGGTGAATGGTTGGAGAAGCGGTTTCACCAGGAGTGAGCACTAAGAACACTAAGCTAAACAGAGTAAGACTGCCGATGAAAGCCACAGGGATATACCATTGAATAACACGTTGCTTAATCAGCACTAAACCGCCGATTAGGTAAGCAAGGTTTACCCACTCCCAGCCTACGCCAGCTAACCAACTAAATTGAGGTTGAGATAGTGCTTCTGAGGCAGTATTGCCTGCCGTTAATGCCGTTTTGAATGCATCAAGCGGCGTCGCCATTGTGGTGCCATCAATGCCAAGGCGTGCTTGTTGCAGAGACAAACCTTCGTTATTGAAGCCAGTAAAGATCATCAAGAATGAGTCAATAAAGCTTGTTGCTTCTGCTGTCAGGCTCGCGGGAGCATTCCAACTGGTCATTTGAACTGGGAATGAAATCAGCAAAACAACGTAAGCGACCATCGCAGGGTTAAATGGGTTCTGCCCTAGGCCGCCGTATAAGTGTTTCGCGATAATAATAGCGAAGAACATACCAATGACGAGGATCCACCACGGAGAGTGTGGGGGAATCGCGACACTCAGTAGCCAAGCGGTTACAACAGCACTGTAATCACGCAGTGCCATTACTGGCGGGCGTTTTCTCAATAGCATGACGGCTGCTTCAAAGGTAACAGCAAGTGCAATAGCAAATACTAACTGGATGAGGGTACCCCATCCAAAGAAGTAGGTTTGAGCTAGTAGACCTGGCAATGCACAAATAGCCACCCATTTCATTAGATCTGGGGTGCTTCTACGGCTATGCGCGTGCGGTGAGCTGGCGATAAAGAAGGCCACTACTCTTTCTCCTCATTGTTCTTTTTATCTAGCTCTTGCTGTGCTTTTCTTGCTTTAGCACGAGCAATAGCGGCAGCAACGGCTGCTTTTTTAGGGTCAACAGCTTCAGATTGAGTTTCAGCTGCCACTTCGAGCACTGGCTCTGGCGTTTCTACTGTTTCGTCTTGTTTCGCTTGCTGGGCTTTTTTCGCTTTAGCACGAGCGATAGCTGCAGCAACAGCAGCTTTCTTCGGATCGACCTGTTCAGATTGAGTATCAGTTTCTACTTCAACTACTGGTTCAGATGTTTCTGCTTGCTTAGCTTGCTTAGCTTGCTGTGCTTTTTTTGCTTTAGCACGGGCTATAGCGGCAGCAACGGCGTCTTTCTTAGCATCGCCAGAACTTCCAGATTCAGTTTCAACTGCAGGTTCAGGAGCTTCGGTTGTTTCTTGTGTCGCTTGCTGTGCTTTCTTAGCCTTAGCGCGAGCGATGGCCGCAGCAACAGCAGCTTTCTTAGGGTCGACTTGCTCCGATTGAGTCTCGGTTTCAACTTCAACCACTGGTTCAGATGTTTCTGCTTGCTTCGCTTGCTGGGCTTTTTTGGCTTTAGCACGAGCGATAGCGGCAGTAACAGCATCTTTCTTGGCATCGCCGGATTTTTCAGCAGGAGCTTCAGCAGCAGATTCAGCTTGTTGAGCTTTCTTGGCTTTAGCACGAGCAATGGCCGCAGCGACAGCATCTTTCTTAGCATCGCCAGAGCTTTCAACAGGAGCATCCGAAGCAGATTCCGCTTGCTGTGCTTTCTTCGCTTTAGCGCGAGCAATCGCAGCAGCAACGGCGTCTTTCTTCGTATCGCCTGAGCTTTCTGCAGGAGTATCGGCTGCTGCTTGTTGTGCCTTGCGCTCTCTCGCTTGACGCTTGCGCTCTTCACGCAGTTTAGACATTTCAGAGTTGTCTGGTTCAGCGCCTTCCGCTTTTTGAGCTGCAGCTTGTTTCGCTTTTGCCTTCGCAATAGCGGCAGCAACCGCAGGTTTCACTGCTGGTTCTTCATTCGGAGCCTGATCCGCAGCGGCTTTTTGTGCTTTAACACGAGCAATCGCAGCAGCAATAGCATCATCACCGCCGGATGTTTTCATATCTTTACGGCGGTTATCTGCGGCTTTTTTAAAGCGGTTTTCACGTTCGGCTTTATCACGCTCCATACGAGCGTTCTTCTCTTCAAAACGAATCTTGGCGCGTTCTGCAGCAGCGGCTTCATCTTTTCGAGTTTTGATTTCAGCTTTTGCTTGGCGATAGTACTGAACAAGAGGGATTTCGCTTGGGCAGACAAATGCACATGCACCACATTCAATACAGTCTTTAATATTTAGCTCTTCACACTTATCCAACTCGTTGGCTTTGGCGTGCCATTGCAGTTGTTGAGGAAGTAGAGACGCAGGGCAAGCTTCAGCACATGCGCTGCAACGGATACATTCCATCTCGTAAGTGCTTGGTGAGATCTCACGACGCGTTGGCGCCAAAATACAGTTCGACGTTTTGGTGATTGGCACATTGGCATGCGGCAAGGTAAAGCCCATCATCGGGCCGCCCAAAATTAAACGCGGCAGTTTTTTATCTGCTTTGTAGCCAAACTCTTCAAGTAACTCATGTACTGGTGTGCCTAATAGCGCCCAAACGTTACGAGGTTGCTTAAAGGTTTTACCGGTTAATGTCACAACGCGGTTAACCACAGGTTCGCCGTCAATTACCGCTCGCTTAATCGAGTAAAGAGAGCCGACGTTCTGAACCAAAACACCAATGTCTGCAGGAATGCCGCCAGCTGGAACCTCTTTGTTGGTGAGGATCTTGATAAGTTGCTTCTCACCACCAGAAGGGTATTTGGTTGGGATAACGCGAATGACGATATCTTTGTCTTTCGCTGCAATCTCAAGTGCTTTTATCGCATCTGGTTTGTTGTCTTCAATGCCGATAACCGTCAGCTTTGGTTGAAGAATGTGTTCAACCACTTCGATGCCTTTTAATACTTCGTCGGCATGTTCTTGAAGCAACTTGTCATCAGAGGTGATGTAAGGTTCACATTCCGCAGCGTTGACGATCAAAATGTCGGTACGACCTAAGCCTGATTGAAGCTTCTTAGCCGTAGGGAAACCTGCGCCGCCCATGCCTGAAATACCAGCTTGGCGAATCACATCAAGCAGTTCGTCAGAAGTCTTTGTCGAAAAATCTTCAACTGGATTTTTTTCAATCCAAGTGTCTAGGCCATCAGGTTTAATAACCACGCATATTTCGCTCAAGCCTGAAGGGTGAGCGGTCGTTCGCGGTTCGATAGCGGTAATCACACCCGATGTTGGTGCGTGTACTGGCAAAGTAAAACCTGTGTCTAAGGCCGTAAGTTGCTGACCTTTTAACACAGTGTCGCCAGCAGCAACCAATAGGTTCCCCGGCTTACCGATGTGCTGTTTCACCGGAAGAACGATTTCTTCTGGAAGCCTTGCATGGACGATATCAGTAGTATTCGACTGTTTCTTGTTTTCAGCAGGGTGCACACCGCCCGGGAAGTTCCAAATTGAGCCCGTGCGAATTTGTTCAATTAAAGAGATCATACTAACCCTATGCCTTAGGCTCTGACGCGGTCGCATCAGTTGCTTGGTTAGTGATATCAGTAACAGGGATGATGTTCATCTGCCATTTCCAATTTTCAGTCGTTGTTGCCACTGGAATCATTTCGATACAGTCAGTAGGGCACGGTGCGACACATAGATCACAACCTGTACATTCATCTTTGATTACTGTGTGAAGTGCCTTGGTGCCACCAACAATGGCGTCGACAGGGCAGGCTTGAATGCATTTGGTGCAGCCAATACACATATCTTCATGAATGAAGGCAACGGTTTTTACTTTGTTATCTAAGTCATGAGCGGAGTCTTCAACTTCTACGCCCATTAAATCTGCTAGCTTTTCAATAGTTGCTTGGCCGCCAGGAGGACATTTGTTGATCTTGTCTCCGTTAGCGATCGCCTCTGCGTATGGGCGACAACCAGGGTAACCACACTGGCCACATTGAGTTTGCGGCAATATAGTATCGATTTGATCAACGATCGGATCGGCTTCTACTTTAAAGCGGATAGAAGCAAAGCCCAAAATAGCGCCAAAAACAGCGGCTAAAACGGCGAGTGCAATGATTGCAATTAAGATGGTACTCATTCTTACTTCACCAACCCAGTAAAGCCCATAAATGCCAGAGACATTAGGCCTGCTGTGATCATCGCAATCGAGGCGCCTTTGAATGGCATAGGAACATCAGCAACCGCAATACGCTCACGCATCGCAGCAAATAGGATCAGAACAAGAGAGAAACCAACAGCCGCGCCGAAACCATAGATGATCGACTGAATGAAGTTGTGGTTTTCATTGATGTTCAAAAGTGCCACACCTAACACCGCGCAGTTGGTGGTGATAAGAGGCAAGAAGATACCCAACAGGCGATATAGAGTCGGGCTGGTTTTGTGAACGACCATTTCCGTAAATTGAACAACCACCGCGATAACCAAGATGAAGCTCATGGTACGCAGGTATTCAATACCCAGAGGGGTAAGGATGTAGGTTTCTACTAGGTATGCAGACACCGACGCTAACGTCAGAACGAAAGTCGTCGCGAGGCCCATGCCTATCGCAGTCTCCAGTTTCTTGGAGACTCCCATGAAAGGACATAGCCCTAAAAACTTCACTAGCACAAAGTTATTGACTAGCACTGTGCCAACCAACAACAAAAGGTATTCGGTCATAATGGATTAATTCTTGAGATTCCGATCCCGATATTATCCTGCTTTGCTCACCTAATAACAACCAAGGATCACTAGGGATTTAGACACTTGGTGAAAAAATCAACGGGTAACCGTTTGATTAAGATGGATCAGGTTAAGTATAGGTGGGTATTTGCGGGGAATGAAAAATAAGATTAACTCAATGATAACTCATCGAATCAATCCTATTTTCTTTGTTGTAAAAATGTCGATGAACGAAATGACTTAGTTTTTATGAACCTGAGCTTTCTCAATTAATGTTTCGAACAGAGGCTCTGCGCACCAAGATTGGCATAAATAGCTTATGTTCCGGGTGCTCTTTTGGCTCGTCACTTGCGAGTTGCAGAGAGAGCTTAACCGCTTGATTAGCCATGACTTGAATTGGGTAACGAATGGTGGTCAATCGAGGGTAGATGAAGCGAGCAATGTGGCCGTCATCAAACCCAATAACTGACATATCTTCTGGAATACGAACGCCATTTTCTTGTAATAACGCCAAACAGCCTGCTGCCATGTAGTCGTTATACGTGGCAATGGCAGTGATATCTGTGTTTTTTGCCATTAAGTTAACCATGGCTTGCTCACCGCCTAGCTCGTCAGGTTCACCATATTCGATGTACTCATCGTTCGATTCAATACCGTGATCTTTCAATGCATCCAAATAGCCACCTAAGCGGTCATGAGCATCTTCAATATCGTGACTCGAGCAGATGTAACCAATGTGTTTGTGGCCGTTTTTAATTAAATACTCAGTCGCGATGTAAGAGCCGCGGCGGTTGTCGAGAGCAATACAGCGGTTTTCGATATCGGGAACAATACGATTGATCAGTACCAAGCCGGGCACTTCATTCGCTAGCTTAACCAATTCTTCGTCGCTAATGCCTTTGCTATGAACGACGAGTGATTCGCAGCGGCTGTTGATCAGCAAGTTAATCGCATTACGCTCTTTGGTGGCGTCATGGTAGCCGCTGCCAATCAGTAACTGCTTTTCTTGTTCACTTGCCACGGTATCAATGGCTTTGATCATCGAGCCGAAGAACGGGGCAGAAACATCATTAACCAGTACACCAATCGCGTTTGAAGATTTGCTGACCAATGCACGGGCGTTGGCATTTGGGCGATAGCCGAGTTTTTCCATAGCGGCTTTTACCGCCGCAATTGCGGTTTCACTGGTGTGAGGTGCATTGTTGATTACTCGAGAGGTGGTCGCGATTGATACGCCTGCTTCCTTCGCAACATCTTTAATGGTAGCCATTCCGCTCTCTTATTCTGAATATAATGCTGTGTGCTGATGGTTGGACATTTAACAACGGATAGTTAGGCAATTCAAATACTAAACATCAAATATGACGAGGTTTGATGGTTTATTTTTGGTTGGCTGATTAGTTTAAAAATAAAAAGCCAAGCTCTAGATTTGAGCTTGGCTTTTGAGTCACATTGGCGTGTGAACTGTTGTCATGTGAGCTGTTGTCGCGTGAAGTAAGGTAATCACAGGTAACCTAAAGTAATAGGGAACCAAGTGGCTTTAGAGCAAGCCACTTGGCCCGAATCTACTTACGATGCGCTTGTTAGCGTAACCTGATAACGGTATTGATTGTCTGTGAGTTGAAACTCTTGGTGAACACTTGGACTCCAAGAATCATCACCACCAACGCCCATATGTTGGTGATCAACGCGTACATAGATTTTCTCTTCACGAGTCAGGTCATTGGTATGCTTAGCATCCGTTAATTGTTGCTGGCTGTACTGACTTACACTGAATGAAAAATCGCCTTCGATCCCGATATTTCCCACATTCAAGTTTTTGGTTTCGCAACGTAACCCGCTATCAGTTGGGAATATATACGGCGTGTGCATCTGATCCAGTGTCTGTTTATGTAAACCGAATCGCGCAGCAGCCAAACGGTCTGGATAGTTTTCAAAAGGACCTAATCCCTGCCACGATACTGGAGTTTCATTGGCAGTTTCGAGTGGTAAAGGCAGCTCCATTTCAAGGCCAATGCGTGGCATCGGCGGTAAGTGATCAGCTAAAGTGACATCAACCGCGATATTCATTTCGCCTAGGTTATTTAAGGTGTATTGCCATTTTGTAATCGCTTGGATTTGGCCATTAAATTGGTAGGTGAATACTGACGTCACTTGTACTGAGTCTGCGAGTGCTTGCACGACACAACTTGTACACTGACGTTCCCATTGACCAATGCCTGCAAGTTCCCAGCGACAAGCCCATGCATTTGGGTCGATGTTGTCTATCTCACTGATACCAATATCGTTATCAAGTGGCGCGCGATAGAAGTTATCGACAGGTGCCTTGATAACTTGCGGTTGCCCATCAACGATCCAGTGGGTCAACAATCCACTCTCTGTATCCCATTGCCATTGATGTGTTTCATCTAGGCTAGACACGACCACTTTATTGTCTTGCTGATGTAACTGGGGAGCCAAAGCATTTGCCGTGATCGGGAGTTGCAAGCCAGCATGGTTACGTAAAGCAAATTGCTCCGTCGCACAAACATGGCCTTCTTCTGCCCACTTGGTTGAATGAGTCAGAGTAATATCGGTGTTGAGATGATATTCGGCTTGTGCTTTTGGTGTGAAAGCGAGGTCAATTACCAGCTCTTGTTTACTATCTTCAGCAACGGATAAGACTTGTTGCCCTGATTGAATCACGATGCCATTTTCGAGCAATTGCCAGCGTAAGATTTCATTGTCAGTCGCTCGGAACAGGTTTTCATTGGTTACCGTTAGGCGGCATTGATCTTCAGTTTGCTCTGCTAACGTCACATTGATCATTCTCTGGCAGTATTTCGCCTCTTCCAAGGTCGGGTGTACGCTGCGATCTGG
Source organism: Vibrio sp. 10N.261.51.A4 (assembly GCF_041471945.1). NCBI lineage: Bacteria > Pseudomonadati > Pseudomonadota > Gammaproteobacteria > Vibrionales > Vibrionaceae > Vibrio > Vibrio sp. 10N.261.51.A4. Next base: position 139,102 of record NZ_JBFRPJ010000002.1, on the reverse strand, counting down.
GAAGATCAAACCGTTGATGCAGAACTGACGGTCGTTGATGACATCGCCAAAGTCTCCACCGTAGGCCCAGAAGTGTTCACCGTTTTCATCCCATTGGCTTAGTCCTTGGTCAACCCAATCCCAGATGAAACCGCCTTGTAGGCGAGGATATTCTCGGAATGCATCCCAGTAATCATTAAAGCTACCCAAACTGTTACCCATTGCGTGTGCGTATTCACAAAGAATAAGCGGGCGTTGCTCGTTAGGCAGAGAAACCCATTTCTTGATAGACCATTTTGGAACGGCATCGTCTTCGATAGTGCTGTTAACGCGTGCGTACATTGGCGCAATGATATCGGTCGCTGTGGTATTTGAACCACCGCCTTCATACTGTACCGGGCGAGAAGGGTCGTACTGTTTCGACCAAGCATACATCGCATTGTGGCTGCTGCCGTGCCCTGACTCGTTGCCCAAAGACCAGATGATGATAGAAGGGTGGTTCTTATCACGCATGACCATTTGCGTATAGCGACTCATATAAGCGTGTGCCCATTGCGGATCCGCAGACAAGCGATTCATAGGCTGCATGCCATGGGTCTCGATGTTCGCTTCATCACACACATATAAACCGTATTCGTCACACAGCTCGTACCATCGTGGGTGGTTAGGGTAGTGAGCGGTGCGCACAGCATTGAAGTTGTACTGCTTCATTAGACAGATATCGCGGATCATGTCTTCTTCTGTCATCACATGCCCCAACTCTGGGTGATGCTCATGACGGTTGACGCCGCGAATCAATAGCGGTTTGCCGTTTAGCTTTAGCTGACCGTCTGTCATTTCGACTTTACGGAATCCAACTTGATAAGCTTCACTTTCTATGTGGTTACCTTGCCTATCAAGCAATGACACGACAATTCGGTAAAGGTTAGGAACTTCTGCGCTCCATTTCTTCGGATCTCGAACATGAAGAGTTTGGAATACCACATCATCGTAGGTGCCACGCTCGTCAATTCGTCGATTATGAGGGCGATCGATAAGCGGTTCAGTCACCGCGTTTTCACCGTCAAACAGTTGAACCTGAACTTGGTAAGTGTCTGGTGCCGTAATTTTGGTGACAATAGACAGTGAACCATCGCGATAGCATGCGTCTAAGTCCGGCGTAACGAACACATCTTCAATGCACTGCTTTGGTTTAGCTAGTAAGGTCACATCACGGAAAATACCGCTTAGCCACCACATATCTTGGTCTTCTAAATAGCTACCATCACACCAACGTATCACCATGACAGAAAGCGTATTGTCGCCAACAGTTAGATACTGAGTTAAGTCGAACTCGGCAGGTAAGCGGCTATCTTGGCTGTAACCAACCCAATTGCCATTACACCAAAGATGAAAAGCGGAATTGACGCCATCAAAGATAATACGTTGGGTGTTCTTTAGGTCATTTTTAGTCAACGTAATTTGAGTGCGGTAACAACCGGTTGGGTTTTCTGCCGGTACAAACGGTGGGTTCACTTCAAATGGGTATTTTACGTTGGCGTAGATAGGTTTATCGTAGCCTTGCATTTGCCAGTTCGATGGTACGGTAATCTCGTCCCATTGTGAGTCATTGAAACTTGTTTCGATAAATTCACCGTCAACTTGTTCAGGTGCATCAAAGTATTTGAACTTCCATTGTCCATTAAGAGATTTACGTTGTGACTCAATGCCGTCTCGAGCGTGCTTAAGGTTGCGGTAGCTTGATAATGGGCTGTGCGCATTAAGGCAGTGGATATTCACAGACTGTGGGTTTTCCCAATCGCGTCTTTGGATGATGTTTGAAAATGCCTTCATGGTATTCCTACTCTTAAAGTGTTCAATATGGGTAATAATTCTATTAAGTCATCGGTCGTTTAAGCCGTGATGACCGTTATCAAATCGTTGGTTATGCGTATTGTTCTGTTGGCTTATTCAGCTATTCAGCGAGCTGTTTTAATAAATAATCTTTTGCTTCGGGTATGCCCTGTTCGGCCGCTTGATTAGCAATAAATGCAGCTTGTTTGATGTCATTGTTGTTTAGGGCTTGGTCAATGTCTTTTTGGATATTCAGCCATTGCGCCTTTTGATTGGTTTCAATTGTCTGATTTGATGGTTGAGAAACTTGCTTTGAACCTAAGGTTTCGGGTTCATTGTCGGATGAAACACCAAGCTCAGCCAATAGAGTCAAAACCGCACTGTTTGTTGATTTGCTCGCCGTAACATCAATGACACCTACGTAGCTCAACGTCGCAGTCAACGGCAGTTGCTTATTGCCAATAACCTGCTGAGATTCTGAATACAGATCTTCAGGATGAATTCGATTGATGGCGCTATCTAACTTAGTGCTATCGGCGCTGACCACAATAAATTGCGCGTTGTCTCGTTGAGGTTCGAGTGCAATTGATGCTTCAATTCTTTCTAACCCTTGCATCGTTGTCGGGTAGTAAGTGAAGTCGTTAGTACTGTATTGACCAAGCAGTCGCCATTGTTTGTCAAAGACATAAATAGACGGTGCGAATAGCGCATCATTTTTAATGTATGAACGAATGAGCAAGGACAGCGATTCTGTCGTGTCACTGATTTGGTACGCGATGGTCGGAAAGCGTTGGCTATCCGCTTGTGTATTGTCATTTAACAATGAAGAGGAAAGGGTCGGTAAATGACCGTCCATAATCACTTGTTGGTGGAATGGAACAGACAATTGCGTCATTGGCAGCGCACTTAGCTGAGAGCAGCATGCACTCTCATTGAAATCAGTATTAAGTTCCTTTTCAGGTATTCCGCTGCATGCGCTAACTGTGAGTGCCGCGACAATGATCACCAATGATTTTAATTTCATCTGATTGCTACCTTAGTAAAGGGGAAAACATCGGCTTTCCCCGTTAAATTGCTATTCCAGTGTTGAGCGTCAATTCGTTGATTGAACAGACGCTCGGGTGTGGTGGTTTACCACCAAGTCTCTACGTTGAAACCAAAGGTAATCTCGTCAACAGTCTCGGCATTGATGCTTGTTGCCGTTCCATAAGTCTCGTTACCACGATCCCATTCGTTGTTGGATTCAGAGTACGTCGCAAAAATACGAATAGATGGACGAGCCCATACCCCTTTTCCAGCTTGGAACATTTGAGCCACGGTCACTTTATACATATCGTTGGTGCCCGAGCCGTTTTGAGCTTCTACCGTTTCGTAACCCACCTCTAATGCTGTCGACATGTAATCTGTCCAAGCATATTGAGGACGAGCTCCGACACTGAACCACTTCTCACCATCGTTGTTATCTAGGTTTTTGTCTTGATAAGCGATGGAGTACATCACTTGAACATCTTCACTGATATTCAAGTCACCGTGGTTAAATAGGCGCCAGCTAGAACCATCGTGTTCCACACCCGTGCTGTATTTTCTGTTTGATCCACCTTCAGCACTCATTAATCCACCTGCCAACGCATCGGTACCATATTGGAAGGCCAAGGTGTTTGAACCGTAGTTCCAAGCTTGACGGTAAAGAGCAGAGAGCATTGCGCCAGAAGTAGTAATGTCTTTATCGTCGTAGCTTGAGTTCTGCGTGGTTACGTAGTTTAGGCCGAGTGTTAGGTCTGCTGTTTCACTTAGCTCAATGCCACTTAAGCGGGCATCGATGTTATGAAGGCTGCGTCCATCGTCACTTGAAGAGTTTGGTGCCATCCAAGCTAAGTGAGCATCAGCAAAGCCGAGATCCCAATCTTCAATACCAAGACCGGTGCTGGATGTATCCCAGTACTTCACATCTATCATGTGGACTTCGTGGCGACGGTAAAAACGTTCACCTGCCCAAATTTTTGCGTTGGGTTGGCCGTCGATAAGCCCATGGCCTGCTGACCAAAGCTGAATCGTACTCACGTCTCCCCAGCTATCTCCACTGCCTAGATAAATCGTGGTGTCAAAATAGGCGTCATTGTCACGCCATACATCGGCTTTCACTCCCGCTTCCCACCAATTTAGTTCATTACCTAAACGGTAGTTACCGTAACCTTGGCCCGCTCGAATAACGTCGTTGCGTTCTCCTTTGCCGTCGTTATGTTGGTCATTATCGGTGTAGATGTTGCCCCATTTTGCATAACCAAAATACGTTACGTTCTCCACTGCAGCGAAGCTGACTAATGGGGCGAGGGACAGAGTGAATCCTAATGCTTTGACTAGCATTTTTTGTTTCATGAAGTGTCTCCATTATTTTTTATTTATGGATATTTTTATGTTTGAGTCCTAACTCGAGCGAGAGTGTAAATAAACTTTGGAAACGTTTTCATGATGAAGTTGGCATTTTTATGCTATTGATGGGTTTGTGATTATTTTGTGTGATTTTGATCTGATTATTGGGCTTGTATAGGTGTTTTTACGCTAGGTTTTGTGATTTTAAAGTGGAATCGTTTTCTTTACTCAGTGCTATGCGGTGGTTTAGAGGGAGTGATTATGCTGTTGGTTGTCTTGGAGTTTGAGGTGAAGCGGGTTTGAGGTACTTTGAGTGTCGGGTTGTTCGAGGGCTTTGAGGAAAAGCAGCCCAGTTAATGATAACTGGGCTCGTGAGACAAGGAAGTAAGTATCAAAGCAAATGCAGCAGCAAGGCTACAAGCATCGTGTTCTGTACCGTCAAGCTGGAATGTAAAAGTTAGGACCCAGAGAGACACTTCATAGATGTACTCGAAGATCTAAGAATACGAGTGTGATGTGATCAGTTCAAGAGGAAATGTATTTTAGCCTATGTGTTAATGGGAACTTTGATTTAATGTACTGAATTTAAAAGATTAAATTGCCATTAATTATCGTTTTATATTGCTTTATTTAGAGTGGAAAGTTCAATTCTACCTAGAGGTAGGCAATATGAGATGGAATGGTGGTCAATCTAAATCTTTGAATTAGGAGCTATTTACCAAAGTTATCAGTCTTGAATATTTACTGGAAACGTTTTCATGATTTCGAGTTTGATCACAGAAACTCTGGGCTTAATAATTATGATACGGGGTAATTAAACGCGTTAAGGTTAAAAAAATGACGAATAAATCCCTAATTGATATTACCGGTCAACACTCGCAACTGATTGTAGAACTTGGCGATTTTGCCGAAATTCTTCATTGGGGAGCTCCCGTTCGTGGTGATTTAGCTAGCTTCCGTGTTTCTCTTGAAAGACCGGTTCCATACGGCCGCCTTGATAATGATGTTGCTATGTCTCTGAGCCCAGAGCTCGGGCGCGGTGTTTTCAGCAGTCCGGCATTAGAAGGGCACCGAGACGGATTGGACTGGGCGCCTGTTTTCTCTATTACGGATGTTCAACAAACACCATCTAGCCTAATCATTGAGAGTGAAGATATACGTGCAGGCTTACGTTTAACAACCGAGTTATGCCTCGATAAACATGATGTTGTGAAATCTCGTCACACCTTAACCAACGTTAAAGCCGGCCTTTATCAGGTGAACCGTCTCGCCAATACTTTGCCATTACCAGCAAGAGCTAATGAGTTGATGACGTACTACGGCCGCTGGGTACATGAGTTCCAAACGGTGCGTCAACCCTTACAGCAAGGGGGCTATCAGCAAGAAAATCGTCGCGGAAGAACGTCTCATGAACATTATCCAGCGATGGTTGTCGGTACCGCTAACTTTAATGAAATGGCAGGTGATGTGTGGGGGATTCACTTCGCTTGGAGTGGTAACCACAGACTGCGCGCGGATGTAAAAGCAGACGGTCGTCGCTACGTGCAAGCGGAAGTTATTTATCTACCGGGTGAGATTACATTGGATGAAGGTGAAAGCTTAACGACACCTTGGTTATATGCCAGTTTCAGTTCGGAAGGCTTAAATGGAATGAGCCATCAGTTCCACTCCCATGTGCGTTGTTCCATCTTGCCGGAGTCTTTCGCACAAAAGCCTCGACCTATCCATCTTAATACTTGGGAAGGCATCTATTTTGACCATGATCCTGATTATATTATGTCGATGGCTAGCCAAGCCGCGGATATGGGAGTAGAGCGTTTTATCATTGACGATGGCTGGTTCAAAGGGCGCTGCGGAGACAAGGCTGCGCTAGGGGATTGGTTCTTAGATGAAGAAAAATACCCAAATGGTTTAGATCCGATAGTTGAGCACGTTAATCAGTTGGGTATGGAGTTTGGATTGTGGTTCGAACCTGAGATGATCAATAAGGATTCTGACTTATACCGAGCCCATCCAGACTGGTTGCTTGCGGTTGACGGCTATGACCAACCAACGGGTCGTAATCAATATGTTATCGATCTTCAGAATCAACAAGCATTCGACTTTTTGTTTGAGCGTCTTGACCACTTCTTAAGTCAGTACAACATTGCTTACATTAAGTGGGATATGAACCGAGAAGTTGTACAACCTGCGCATCTAGGCAGGGCTGCGGCTCATCAACAAACCACTCGTTATTATGAGTTGGTCGATAAAGTCCGAGAGAAGCACCCAATGGTTGATATTGAATCGTGTGCGGCTGGTGGTGGTCGTATCGATTTTGAGGTTCTTAAGCGTACGCAACGTTTTTGGGCGTCTGATAACAATGACGCGCTGGAAAGACAAACGATTCAGCGTGGGATGAGTTACTTCTTCCCCCCTGAGGTAATGGGAAGCCATATTGGTGCGAGCCACTGCCACAGCACTCGTCGTCGTCATAGTATTGAGTTTCGTGGTCTAACAGCACTGTTTGGTCATATGGGGATTGAATTAGATCCTGTGAAAGAAGTGCAAGAAGAGAAGCAGGGCTTTGAACACTACATCAAGCTACATAAGATGCTGCGCCCGTTACTGCATAGCGGGAGAACTTGGCGAGTTCCAACGGACGATAGTGCCCATCAAATCCATGCGGTCGTCTCCGAAGATGTGTCAGAAGCTGTGGTGATGATTGCACAGCTTGCGATGCCAACCAATTCATTGAGTGGTCATTTGCGTATACCTGGGCTAGATCCACAAAGTTTATACAAGGTATCTGTGATTGATAAACCGTCAAATTACGATGATATTGTGAATTATCAACCGCCATGGACAGAGTCTTGCTGTGAATTATCAGGTGCTTGGTGTGCCGAGGTGGGGCTGACGATGCCAATACTTGACGCAGAAACAGCGATGCTGATTAAGTTTGAACGTATCGAGTAAGTTTTAGCATAGGCTTTATATTTGATGAACCGCGTAGGTGAAATTACGCGGTTTTTTATTGCCTTTAATAAGCCGTCATGAACTATCAAATCAATTTGATGTGCCCGTATAGATTGGAGAACTGTAGGTATTCCCAGCGTGATACTGTACTTATGTAATCGTTCTCATGCGTTACTTCACACAATGAACTGTTTTGAGCACTTTAATTAGCGATATTCTCTATCAATTCGAGGGTTTTATTGTTCGATCTCTCACTTTGGATATTTGACTGAAAACGTTTCCATGGAGTGGTTGTTGATCACAGTATCTGTTCGTTGGAATGGTTACATTAGCATCGGACTTGATACTTGAGTGTTTTAAGAAGCGACCACAGAGTGGCTCTAAAACAGAACTTGAGTGGATAAATTATTATAAATAAAAGGTAAGCGTTTCAACGTCTGTTAGGAGATGAAGTTACGCGCCTGAAGGAAATACTATGTCTGATCAAATTACTCTACAAACCAAATTATCGTATGGACTTGGGGCTTTAGGTAAAGACTTTGCCTGTGCTCCAATCTACATCTTCTTAATGTTTTACTTCACCGATGTTGCTGGGCTGTCAGCGGCATTTGTGGGTACTATCTTTTTGGCCGCGCGCATTGTCGACGCGGTGACCGACCCAATGATGGGCGTTATCGTTGATAACACACGCTCTAAGTTTGGTAAATTCCGTCCTTGGATAGTGATTGGAACCCTGTTAAATGCTGTAGTGCTTGTTGGTCTTTTTAGTACGCATATGTTTGAAGGCACTACGTTATACATTTATGCAGCGGCTGCTTATATTCTGTGGGGCCTTACGTACACTATTATGGACATTCCATATTGGTCTTTGATTCCTGCACTATCGAGCTCTCGTCAAGAACGTGAAAAGCTGGTTGTTTGGCCACGATTATTTGCTAGCTTGGCGTGGTTTATTACGGGTACTTACGGGCTACATATTGTCGGTAAACTGGGTGACGGCGACCAAGGACAAGGTTTCTTCAACGTTGCTATGTTGATTGCTGTGCTGTTCGTGATGAGTGCATTCTTGATTGCTCGCAACGTAAAAGAAAAATCGGCACCAGCAAATGCGAAACCAGCTGAGCGTTTCAGCTTTAAAGATGTAATGGTTATCATTGGTAAGAATGACCAACTAAAAGCACTTATTGGTACCGTATTGTCGTTCCAAATAGCAAACTTGTTGGTGGGTGGTTTTGCGATTTACTACTTCTCTTACGCTTTAGGCAACGCTGACTTGTTCCCCGTTTATATGATGGTGGCAGGTATCGCTGAAGTTGCAGGCGTATTCTTGTTCCCTCGTATTGCATCAGTGTTACCACGCAAACACCTATGGGTTATCGCTTGTGGCTTCCCAGTGCTGTCTTGTACCACTCTACTTATCATGGGCTTTATCGCTCCAGGTAACGCGATTCTAATCGGTATCGCAGGTGCTGCTATCAAGTTTGGTGTGGGTATCGCTAACGCACTGCAAACTGTAATGCTTGCCGATGTTGTTGATTACGGTGAACACAAAACGGGTCGTCGCAGTGAGAGTGTTATCTTCTCTGTTCAAACGATGCTTGTTAAGTTTGCAGGCGCGGCTGGTGGTTTTATTGTTGGTATGGGCTTGTCTGTGGTGGGTTATGTACCAAACGTGGAACAGTCTGACAGCACTATCATGGGACTGCAGTTTATGATGGTAGGTTTACCAGCGATTCTAATGACGGTAAGTGCTCTTGTTTATAAGCGCTACTACCACCTGCATGAAGGATTTGATCAAGACCAAGCCGGTAAAGAGACTCAGACAAATGTTGTTACAGCAGAAGCATAACCGCTAAACGACGTCTAATCTAGAATAAAGCTCAGTTTAGTCACTAAGCCCAAACGCCTCCTTGTGAGGCGTTTTTTTATGGATGTGAGTTAATCAAAGCTGTGCCTGTAGGGCTTTTGTTTCGACTAAAACGCAAAAAGCCGCATCGAATGATGCGGCTTCTTTAAATTTGGCTCCCCTTGCAAGACTTGAACTTGCGACATACGGATTAACAGTCCGCCGTTCTACCAACTGAACTAAAGGGGAATTGCTTGTTAGCGACGCGAATTCTAATAATTGTCCGGATTTCTGTCAATAAAAAATATCAGAAAAAAGTAAGATAAAAAACTTTACTTTCTTGAACGCCTTATAGGATTTAGCTTTGCTTTAGTTATCCACCAAAATTGTGGATAAGTGTGTGTGTGAAACTTTAACAACAATAATCGGGATAAATCGAAAAATGTAAAAACCTTATCTAACGTAATGTATTTAAAGGATTTATAGCAAAATGTCGCAATTGTATAACTTTTGTAGATTATAAAACGAACAGTAAAACAAGCGGTATTTTTAGGTTTTTTGGGGAAAAGTAGTGGATTAAAATTCGAGTAATTTAGCTGGGGAAACTTTGCAGGGCACGAATAATACCAAGTTCTAAAAATAAAAGCTATAACTGATCTCTGATCTTAAGATGCATTTCTCTAGATAATTGTTGCAACGACACTCCTCCTAGAGTGACAATGACCTGATTAAAAAAACAGTATGGAAATGGCGACCTATGAGTAAACTCTTTGACTTGGTATCGGACTACAGCCCGTCCGGTGATCAGCCGACAGCGATAACCAAATTACTAGACGGATTAGATTCTGGTTTGGCACATCAAACTCTACTAGGGGTAACGGGCTCAGGTAAAACCTTTACCCTTGCCAACGTCATTTCCCAATCTCAAAGACCTGCGATTCTGTTAGCGCCTAACAAGACATTGGCGGCTCAACTTTACGGTGAGATGAAATCTTTCTTTCCAAACAATGCCGTTGAGTATTTCGTTTCTTACTACGATTACTACCAACCTGAAGCCTACGTTCCAACCACGGACACGTTCATCGAGAAAGATGCGTCTGTGAACGCTCATATCGAACAAATGAGGCTTTCGGCAACCAAAGCCTTATTAGAACGAAAAGACGCCATCATTGTGGCTTCTGTGTCGGCTATCTACGGTCTGGGTGATCCTAAGTCTTATTTGAAGATGATGCTTCATTTGAGTCGTGGCGAGGTGATGGATCAGCGAGACATCCTGCGTCGATTGGCTGAGCTGCAATATTCAAGAAACGATGTCGCCTTTGAACGTGGTCAGTTCCGTGTTCGTGGTGAGGTGATTGATATCTTTCCGGCTGAATCTGACCAAGATGCGGTTCGAATTGAGATGTTCGATGACGAAGTGGACTGCATTAGTATTTTTGATCCTCTGACTGGTGCGGTGAAACAAAGAGACTTGCCGCGCTTTACGGTTTATCCAAAAACTCACTATGTAACGCCAAGAGAAAAAATCCTTGAGGCGATTGAGAACATCAAGGACGAACTGCGCGATCGTGCTCAATACTTAAAAGACAACAATAAGCTTTTGGAAGAGCAGCGTATCTCTCAAAGAACTCAGTTTGATATTGAGATGATGACTGAGCTTGGCTTCTGTTCCGGTATCGAAAACTATTCACGATACTTGAGCGGCCGTGCGGAAGGGGAAGCGCCGCCAACGTTATTTGACTACCTGCCTGATGATGGTTTGCTGATCATCGATGAGTCACACGTGACTGTGCCGCAAATTGGTGCGATGTATAAAGGTGACCGTTCTCGTAAAGAAACCTTGGTCGAGTTTGGTTTTAGACTGCCTTCTGCATTGGATAACCGTCCAATGAAGTTTGAAGAATTTGAGTCTATAGCCCCACAAACGATTTTTGTGTCGGCAACACCAGGTAATTACGAGATTGAAAAATCAGATGGCGAGATTGCTGATCAAGTGGTACGTCCTACTGGTCTGTTAGACCCAATCATCGAAGTAAGACCTGTCGCGACGCAGGTGGATGACTTGCTGTCTGAAATCAGAATCCGTTCAGTGAAAGAAGAGCGTGTTTTGGTTACCACGTTGACCAAGAGAATGGCAGAAGACTTAACCGAATACCTAAGTGAGCACGGCGTTAAAGTGCGTTACTTGCACTCGGATATCGATACCGTTGAGCGTGTAGAGATCATCCGAGACCTACGTTTGGGCAAGTTCGATGTGTTAGTGGGCATTAACTTACTTCGTGAAGGTTTGGATATGCCTGAAGTGTCGCTGGTGGCGATTCTTGATGCAGATAAAGAGGGCTTCTTGCGTTCTGAGCGTTCTCTGATTCAAACCATTGGTCGTGCTGCTCGTAACTTGGAAGGTCGAGCAATCCTTTATGGTGATTCGATTACTAAGTCGATGAGAAAAGCGATTGATGAAACCGATCGTCGTCGCGAGAAACAGCAAGCCTACAACGAAGAGCAAGGCATCACTCCGCAAGCGTTGAAACGCAATATCAAAGACATTATGGAACTGGGTGATCTAACCAAGTCGAAGCAGCAGCGCCAATCGAAACAAGTTCCACTATCTAAGGTGGCAGAGCCTTCTGAAAGTTATGCCGTACTTACGCCGCAACAGCTTGATAAAGAGATCAGCAAGCTAGAATCTGCGATGTATCAGCATGCTCAGAATCTGGAATTTGAATTGGCCGCACAGAAGCGTGATGAAATTGATCAGTTAAGAAAGCAGTTTATTACCAACAGCTAATCTCACTTTTCGCTCGAGAATTGATCCCCCTCAACACAAGAATTGAGAGTGTTTCAGACAAAAAAACAGCCAGTAGTAAATGTTCTACTGGCTTACGTTTGTGAACAATCGGTCCACTAACAACGTCAGTTGGCTAGGTGACCCGAAGGTCATTTATACCGTTGCATCGTTCGTGCCAGATAGATAAAACATTGATTGTTTGAAGCAAGTAAAAAAACACACTACAAATACTGTGGCTAATATTTGCATAATGCAAAGCGGAATGCGACTATAATAAGAAATGTAAATTATAAATGGCTAGGATATGCAATCAAAAACGCTAGATAACAAATCGAAGTATTTGTTGATGGTAGAGGATACCGCTTCGGTAGCAGCTTTATATCGCTCGTATCTTACACCGCTCGAAATTGATATCAACATTGTCGGCACTGGCCGCGATGCAATCGAGAGTTTGAATCATCGAATCCCAGACCTTATTTTATTAGATCTACGTCTGCCTGATATGACGGGTATGGACGTACTATTTGCTGTAAAACAAAAATACCCTGAAGTTCCAGTTATCTTCATGACGGCTCACGGCTCTATCGATACCGCTGTAGAAGCGATGCGTCATGGCTCTCAAGATTTCCTTATCAAACCGTGTGAAGCCGACCGACTCCGTATTACGGTGAATAATGCGATCCGCAAAGCCACCAAACTTAAAAATAGCTCGGAACACCCGGGAAACCAGAACTACCAAGGTTTTATCGGCAGCAGCCAAACCATGCAGCAGGTTTACCGAACTATCGATTCTGCTGCATCGAGTAAGGCGAGCATTTTCATTACTGGTGAAAGTGGTACCGGTAAAGAGGTATGTGCAGAAGCCATTCATGCGGCGAGTAAGCGTGGCGATAAGCCGTTCATCGCGATTAACTGTGCCGCTATCCCTAAAGACCTGATTGAAAGTGAGCTGTTTGGCCACGTTAAAGGTGCCTTTACCGGTGCTGCGACCGATCGCCAAGGTGCTGCTGAGCTTGCTGATGGTGGAACACTGTTCCTTGATGAACTGTGCGAAATGGACTTAGAGCTGCAAACCAAGCTGCTGCGCTTTATCCAAACCGGTACTTTCCAAAAAGTCGGCTCTTCGAAGATGAAGAGTGTCGACGTTCGTTTTGTGTGTGCGACCAACCGTGACCCTTGGAAAGAAGTACAAGAAGGTCGCTTTAGAGAAGATTTATACTATCGTTTATACGTGATTCCATTGCACTTGCCGCCATTGCGTGAGCGTGGTGAAGATGTCATCGAGATCGCATATTCTCTGCTAGGCTATATGTCGGTCGAGGAGGGGAAGGCGTTTGTACGTTTTGCTCAGGAAGTACTTGATCGCTTTAATCAATATGAGTGGCCGGGTAACGTTCGTCAGCTACAAAACGTGTTGCGGAACGTGGTGGTTTTGAATAACGGCAAAGAGATTACTCTCAACATGCTTCCACCACCGTTGAACCAACCGATTGAAAACAGTCTGCGATTGAAAGAGAAGCAGAATGAAGACATCACGGTAAAAGATATTTTCCCATTGTGGATCACTGAGAAAACGGCTATCGAGCAGGCCATTAAAGCGTGTGATGGCAACATCCCTCGTGCGGCAGGTTTCTTAGATGTCAGTCCATCGACGATATACCGTAAGTTGCAAACGTGGAATGCGAAGCAGTAATCAACAAACAATAAGAAAATAATAATGACGAAAGTATTAAATCAGCAAAAAGTTGATGAGCTTGCCGGCGAAATAGGCCAAGAGAATGTCCCGGTTTTACTGGAAATCTTTTTAGGTGAGTTGAAAGGCTACTACGAACACCTAGAGATAAATAAAGAGTCGGATACCTCTAAGTACTTGGCTGATATCAGTCATGCGCTTAAGAGCAGCGCAGCAAGCTTTGGTGCGGATTCTTTGTGTAGTTTTGCGATTAGCTTAGACGCAAAAGTGAAGCAAGCGTTGCCTGTAACCGAGATTGATTTTCAAGATATGCAAGACCTCCTGTTATCGACGTACACTGAATATCAGCAGTTGATGACGGACCTTTAAAACAGCGAGTTATTACTGAGATTAAAAAAGGAGCAGCATGCTCCTTTTTTGTTGTTTGTCGCTTGAACCTATGGCTACGCCAACTGGGCTTCAATGGCTTGTTGAAGCTTCACACGGTCGTGTCGCCAATCTCGGTTTGCCGATGCAAGATCTGTGGTCACACAATTCCATTGCACTTCTAGTTCCGGGTGAGGTTCATTGCCTAACACGATGTCTATTTTCCTTGCCTTACAGGTACGTTCACACCACTCCAATTGCTCTTGAAGCGTCATTTTCCCTGCGGGACCGTGCTCTGGTGAAAGGTTTTCAACGAAGATAACTTTTGCCTTGGTGTTCTCAGAGATTGCTTTGCCAATCTCTGGAAGGAGAAGAGGGGGCATCACACTGGTTAAAAAGCTTCCAGGGCCAAGGACAATGCAGTCTGCTTGCTCAACGGCAGCAACGGCTTCTTTGGTTGCTGGCACTTCTGGAGACAAGTCCATCATGCGCAGCTTTTCCGTCATGTCATCAACGTTGGTTTCGCCGGTAACCCAGCGGCCGTCCATTGATAGAGCCGTGAGGTCTGAAGGATGCTCAGTCATCGGCACGATATTGACATCGACCTTGAGCATATTTCGAATCAGGTTAATTGCTTCCAATGGGCGAACGGAAAGGTTGTCTAACGCCGTCAGCATTAGGTTACCCAAGTTATGACCGTCTAGCTCACCTTGACCACGAAAGCGGTATTCGAACATCATCGAACTGATTGAAGGCTCTGTGATTAATTGGTTGATACAGTTGCGTGTATCTCCCCATGCGATGCCACCTTGGCAATCTCTAATACGTCCGGTGGAACCGCCGTTATCTGTCGTTGCAACAATGCCAGTTGCGTTGTTACCAAAGTCTTTTAATGCAGCTAACATGCGACCTAAGCCATGGCCACCGCCGATTGCTACGACTTTCTTTGAAGAGTAAATATTCATTTATTGTTCTTGTTAGGTTATTACCAACTATAATTTAGGTTAAATGCTTCTCGCTATATACTCAACAAGAGTTATTTTGAGCGTTTGATACGTTTTTTTTGCCGATGTGACCCGTTTTTTACCATCAGAGCTAGATTCACGTACAAATATTAAGTATTTTATTACTCAGCTACTGCGCGTGTGAATATAACGCTCAGTTGCCATAACTCCGAGCTCTCGCATGCTAAGTCGCACAGTGGTATTTGCTGTACCGATACGCATCAAGAGCCAGTGACATGTTGTCACAAGGGCTTAATTGGAAATGATTATGCCTCCCGTGTTTGGAAAGGTGTTCCGTGGCGCAACAATTCGAAGATAGATTCCATCGCAAGTTTTATTACTTGCGCTTGTCGGTTACAGACGTCTGTAACTTTAAATGTACTTACTGCTTGCCAGATGGTTACAAACCGTCAGGGCAAAAAAACTCGTCTTTTTTAAGTGTTCCCGAGATCAAACGCGTTGTTAAAGCGTTTGCAGATTGTGGTACCTCAAAGATCCGCATTACAGGCGGAGAGCCGAGTCTGCGTAAAGACTTTCCTGAAATCATACATACCGTTGCTTCTACTCCAGGCATCGAAAAAGTAGCCACCACAACGAATGGCTACCGCATGGAGAAACAAGTAGGGCAATGGCGTGATGCTGGTTTAACCCATATAAACGTGAGCGTGGATAGTTTAGATTCGCGCATGTTCCATCAGATCACTGGTGAGAATAAGTTTACTGAGGTTATGCGAGGCATTGATAAAGCGTTTGAGGTTGGCTTTGAACAAGTCAAAGTCAACGTCGTATTAATGAAAGACCTCAATAGTCAGGAATTACCAGCCTTCCTTAATTGGATCAAAGACAAACCTATTCAATTACGTTTTATCGAGCTGATGAAAACCGGCGAGATGGACGAGTTGTTCGATAAACATCATGTGTCTGGCGTTGCGATTCGCAACCAGCTTATTGCTAATGGTTGGCTGTTAAAAGTCAAAGCCGTTAACGATGGCCCGGCGCAAGTGTTTGTCCACCCAGACTACAAGGGTGAAATCGGTTTGATCATGCCTTACGAGAAAGACTTTTGTGAGAGTTGTAACCGACTGCGCGTTTCTGCGACCGGTAAACTTCACTTATGTCTGTTTGGCGACCATGGTGTTGAACTGAGAGATCTGATTCAAGAAGATCAACAAGAGCAAGAACTCATTGATCGAATTCAGGCTCAGCTTCAAACCAAGTCCGTTAGCCACTTCTTACACGATGGCAACAGCGGCATGACTCCAAACTTGGCGTCAATCGGCGGTTAACCCGCTACACACTCTAAAGCATTTTATCGCTCAGCTTCTTCAGGCTGGGCGAATCAGTCTAATGAAAAATTTATATAGGTGAACAAATGGGTCACGCAGAAAGCAAATTCCAAGCAGCAAACATCGCAGTACTAACGGTTTCAGATACTCGTACAGAAGAAAACGACACTTCAGGCGGTTACCTAGCAGAGCATGCTAAAGAAGCGGGTCACAACGTGGTTGATAAGCAAATCGTTATTGATGACATGTACAAGATCCGTGCGATCGTATCTAAATGGATCGCTGATGAAAGCGTACAAGCTATCATGATCACGGGTGGTACTGGTTTCACTTCTCGTGACAGCACGCCTGAAGCGCTTAAGCCACTGTTCGACAAAGAAGTAGAAGGCTTTGGTGAGCTATTCCGTCAAGTATCTTACGAAGAGATCGGTACTTCGACAATTCAATCTCGTGCGATTGCGGGTTTTGCTAACCACACGGTTATCTTTGCGATGCCAGGTTCTACAGGCGCTTGCCGCACCGGTTGGACTAAGATCATCAAGCAACAGATGGATGCTAGCCACCGTCCTTGTAACTTCATGCCACACCTTTCTGTATAAGGCGGTTTGAGTATGAGCCAATTTACACACATTAACGCGTCTGGCGAAGCAAACATGGTCGATGTATCGGCTAAAGCGGAAACAGTACGTGAAGCGAGAGCGGAAGCCTTCGTTCAAATGTCGGCAGAAACGCTAGAGCTGATTGTCTCTGGTAGCCACCATAAAGGTGATGTTTTCGCAACGGCACGTATTGCGGGTATTCAAGCGGCGAAGAAGACGTGGGATCTGATTCCCCTGTGTCACCCTCTGCTATTAACTAAAGTAGAAGTGCAGCTTGAAGCTATCGAGTCTGAAAACAAGGTTCGCATCGAATCTGTTTGTAAGCTTGCGGGTAAGACGGGCGTAGAGATGGAAGCGCTAACGGCTGCTTCTGTGGCTGCGTTAACGATTTACGATATGTGTAAAGCTGTTCAGAAAGACATTGTTATCGAAAACGTGCGCCTGCTAGAGAAGACAGGTGGTAAATCTGGTCACTTTAAGGTGGAGTCATGATTACAGTACTTTTCTTTGCTCAAACTCGTGAACTTGTTGGTGTGGACAGTGTTGAAGTTGATGCACAATTTAAGACGATTGAAGCGATTCGTAGTCATCTTGTGACACAAGAAGGCAAATGGGATATCGCATTGGAAGAGGGGAAGCTTCTGGCTGCACTTAACCAATCAATCGTACCTCTGACAGCTGAAGTGAAAGACGGCGACGAAGTGGCTTTCTTCCCACCAGTGACTGGAGGCTAAGCATGGATCCAAGAGTATTAGTGACAGCTGAGGACTTCTCGGTAGGCGACGAATACGACTACTTGGCTCAAGGTACAGCTGCCGGAGCGATTGTGACGTTCGTTGGTAAAGTTCGCGACATGAACCTTGGCGACAATGTGATTGGTTTGTCTCTGGAGCACTATCCGGGTATGACAGAAAAATCACTGAGCGAGATCTGTGACCAAGCTGAGGCTCGCTGGCCTATTCAGAAGATGCGTGTTATCCACCGTGTAGGTGACTTAGATATCGGCGACCAGATTGTTTACGTTGGTGTATCCAGTGCACACCGTGGTGCTGCATTTGAAGCCTGTGAATTCGTTATGGACTTCCTGAAAACCAAGGCTCCCTTTTGGAAAAAGGAACGCACGACCGAAACGACGCGTTGGGTTGATTCTCGTGATTCAGACACGAAAGCAGCGGAACGCTGGGAGAAGTAATTTCTCTTAAAGTGATGTTGCTTCAGCATTTACTCATTTGTATATGAGACAGTCAAAAACCGACCACTTAGGTCGGTTTTTTTGTACCTGCTATAAATCTATTTATAGATAATCATTGATTTGACAAATGATAATTCATTGTGGTTGCATATAAATTCAGCGCGTAATTTTGTCTTAATTGGTGCATTGGATAACCCGGTTTGGTGCAGAGCATTATGCTGTCTTGTATAAAGTGATTATCCTCACAAATAGTGTAGACGGTTTAGGTGATATGTGATGTGCAATTAGATTTCATGTGGCATTAATGTTAATTTGCGCTCAGTGTTCTAGCATAAGATGCTAAAAAAAAGTATCAACACAGATACATCAACACTAAAGGCTGTTTTTTAATTAATCCCTCTACGCAAGTCACTACTGATTTGGGGTTTTTTAGATATTTACACCGATACCTTAAGTATTTCGGAGAATTATCCGATTTTTTGCGACTTGTTTGTGGCAAATTACTTCAATGGTTGATAGTGTGTGCCTCAATCTTTGTAAGGTTTTAGATTTTTATGCTTAAATTTTGAGCTAAATAAATCTAAATCACTGCCGTTCAGTGAACCAAGCAAAGAAGTCATGGATGCAATACATAAAACTTGGAGTTTATTAAATGTACAAGAATAAAATCACTCAGGCCCTTCTTCTAGGTGCTGGTTTGGCAGTGGCTGCCTCTTCTACTCTTTCTATCGCTGCTGAAGTTCCAGCAGGCACAGAACTGGCAAAAGTTCAGGAACTTGTTCGCGGTAACGGTACTGAAGTTGCAACTATCGACCCACACAAATCTCAAGGTGTACCAGAATCTCACGTAATTCGTGATCTTCTAGAAGGTCTAGTGAACCAAGACGGCGACGGCAACACTATCCCTGGTGTTGCGGAAAGCTGGGAAACGACAGACAACAAAACATTCACTTTCCACCTACGCAAAGACGCAAAATGGTCTAACGGCGATCCTGTAACAGCTCAAGATTTTGTATACAGCTGGCAACGTGCAGTTGATCCTGCAACGGCTTCTCCATACGCTTGGTACATGGAATACACCAAGATGGCGAATGCGAAAGATATCGTAGCGGGTAAGAAAGACAAGAGTGAACTAGGCGTTAAAGCAGTGGATGCAAACACTCTAGTTGTTGAATTAGAAACAGCGGTACCATACTTCGTAATGATGATGGGCCACACAACAATGAAGCCAGTACACCAGGCAACTGTTGAAAAATACGGTGACCAGTGGACTAAGCCAGAGCACTTTGTTGGCAACGGTGCATTCTCTGTTGATAAATGGGTTGTTAACGAGCGTCTAGTACTCAAGCGTAACGAACAGTACTGGGACAACGATAAAACAGTTCTTAACAAAGTAACGTTCCTACCAATCGAAAACCAAGTAGCGGAAATGAACCGTTTCCTATCTGGTGAAATCGATTTCACAAACGAACTTCCAACTGAGCACTTCAAGCGTCTTCAAAAAGAGTACGCAGAAGATGTATCTGTAGCGGGTAACCTATGTACTTACTACTACATCTTCAATACGAAGAAAGCACCATTTGATGATGTTCGTGTTCGTCAAGCAATCTCTTACGCGATCGACCGTGATATCGTAACAGGTGCAATCCTAGCGCAAGGTCAAAAACCTGCTTACTTCCTAACGCCTGAAATCACTGCTGGCTTCAACCCTGAGCTACCTGCTTACGGTAAGATGTCTCAAAAAGAGCGTAACGCAGAAGCAGAGCGTCTTCTTGCAGAGGCGGGTTACGGTAAAGACAACCCACTTAAATTCAACCTGCTTTACAACACTTCAGAGAACCACAAGAAGATTGCTGTAGCGCTAGGTTCTATGTGGAAGAAAACACTGGGTCTTTCTGTAACACTTGAGAACCAAGAGTGGAAAACGTACCTATCTTCTAAAGATTCTGGTGACTTCGAAGTAGCACGTGCTGGTTGGTGTGGTGACTACAATGAAGCGTCTTCGTTCCTAACGCTAATGAAGAGTAACAACACTACCGGTGGTGTTCACTACGACAGCGCGGCTTACGACCAGATCATCGATAAAGCACTTAACTCAACTTCAGAAGAAGAGCGTAAAGCACTTTACCTAGAAGCTGAGGCGCTAATGGCAAACGACATGCCAATCGCTCCTATCTACCAATACGTTAAATCTCGTCTACTTAACCCGCATGTTGGTGGTTTCCCAATCAACAACGCGGAAGACAAGATCTTCTCGAAAGACCTATACATCAAAGCTCAATAATAAGCTTCGATTCTAAAAAGTTAATATAACTATAACGATACAGGCACTACATGCGCAGGGCGCGCATGTAGCGTCTTTCTAATTTTAATTGTCACAGACTGAAAGAGTGAGTTTATGCTTAAATTCATTATGAAACGGATATTTGAAGCGATTCCAACCATGTTGGTGTTGATCACTATATCTTTCTTTCTCATGCGTTTCGCACCGGGTAACCCGTTTTCAAGCGAACGTCCATTACCGCCAGAAGTTATGGCTAACATCGAAGCTAAATACGGCTTAGATAAACCAGTATTTGAACAATACACCACGTATTTGACAAATATCTTACAAGGTGACTTCGGCCCCTCGTTTAAGTACCAAGATTACACAGTAAATGAGCTGATCGCGGTTGCACTTCCAGTATCTGCGAAGGTAGGTTTCGTTGCCTTTATCTTCACACTATTGATGGGGGTCACTGTCGGGACGATTGCTGCCTTGAAGCACAACACCTGGGTCGACTACACCATAATGTCGACCGCCATGCTCGGGGTGGTAATGCCATCTTTCGTGTTGGCACCGGCGCTTATTTACCTTTTCTCCCTGCACTGGAACATATTCCCAGCAGGTGGTTGGCATGGCGGTACATTCATGTACATCGTGCTGCCTGTTATCGCGATGTCTCTTCTTTACGTAGCAACCTTTGCTCGTATTACTCGCGGTAGCATGATTGAAACGCTAAACAGTAACTTTATCCGAACTGCGCGTGCAAAAGGTCTAAGCTACCGTTATATCATTCTAAAACATGCACTTAAGCCAGCAATGCTACCTGTTGTTTCTTACATGGGACCTGCGTTCGTAGGTATCATCACAGGTTCAGTTGTTGTTGAAACCATCTTCGGCCTACCAGGTATCGGTAAGCTGTTTGTTAACGCCGCGTTTAACCGTGACTACTCGCTAGTAATGGGTGTAACCATCTTGATTGGTTTCCTATTCATCTTGTTCAACGCAATCGTTGATATTTTGCTAGCGCTTATTGACCCGAAAATTCGCTACTAACAGGGACGCATGGTTATGTTGAAGAAAAAAGAAAATTTAGAAGCGATCGAAAAGTTCTCTGAGAGCTTAGAGATTGAAGGTCGTAGTTTGTGGCAGGACGCGCGCATTCGTTTCATGCGAAACAAAGCTGCGATGGTGAGTCTGTTCATTCTTACGCTTATGGTACTGGCAGTTATCTTCTTACCAATGCTGGCTCAGTACACTTATGATGATACTGACTGGTACGCAATGCACGTTGGTCCGAATGCGGATCACTGGTTTGGTACCGATAGCTTAGGTCGTGATTTGTACGTTCGTACTCTTGTCGGTGGCCGCATCTCATTGATGGTTGGTGTGATGGGTGCCTTCGTAGCGGTACTGATTGGTACGCTTTACGGTGCAGCTTCAGGCTTCATCGGCGGTCGTACTGACCGAGTGATGATGCGTATCCTAGAGATCTTGTACGCAGTGCCATTCATGTTCCTAGTAATCGTACTGGTAACGTTCTTTGGTCGTAACATCGTCCTAATCTTCGTTGCTATTGGTGCGATTGCTTGGCTAGATATGGCGCGTATTGTACGTGGTCAAACGTTGAGCCTACGTAGTAAAGAGTTCATTGAAGCTGCACACGTATGTGGTGTAAGCAAATGGAAGATCATTACACGTCACATCGTACCGAACGTACTGGGTATCGTAGCGGTTTACTCTACGTTGCTTATTCCAAGCATGATCCTTACAGAATCATTCTTATCTTTCCTTGGTCTTGGTGTTCAAGAGCCTATGACAAGCTGGGGCGCATTGCTTCAAGAAGGTTCGCAAACAATGGAAGTTGCAATCTGGCAATTGACATTCCCTGCGGCATTCATGGTAGTTACGCTGTTCTGCTTTAACTACGTAGGTGATGGTCTGCGCGACGCGCTTGATCCAAAAGACAGATAACGAAATAGCAATTAAAAGCTATAAAAGATTAAGGAAGCAATAATGAGCTTATTAGATGTCAAAGATCTGCGCGTCGAATTTACCACACAAGATGGTATCGTAACCGCAGTAAACGACTTGAACTTCTCACTTAACCAAGGCGAAACGCTGGGTATTGTTGGTGAGTCGGGTTCAGGTAAATCACAAACGGTATTTGCACTGATGGGGCTGCTGGCTAAGAACGGCATCATCTCAGGCAGTGCAAAGTTTGAAGGCAATGAAATCCTCAACCTGCCTGAAAAAGCGCTGAACAAGGTTCGTGCTGAACAGATCGCAATGATCTTCCAAGATCCAATGACGTCACTGAACCCTTACATGAAAGTAAGTGATCAGTTGATGGAAGTACTTATGCTGCACAAAGGCATGGGTAAAGCAGAGGCGTTTGAAGAATCAGTACGCATGCTTGAAGCGGTTAAAATCCCTGAAGCACGTAAGCGTATCACCATGTACCCACACGAATTTTCTGGCGGTATGCGTCAGCGTGTGATGATCGCAATGGCACTGCTGTGTCGTCCTAAATTACTTATCGCTGATGAACCAACAACGGCACTGGATGTAACCATTCAAGCGCAAATCATGGAATTGCTGAACGAACTTAAAGATGAGTTCAATACGGCAATCATCATGATCACCCATGACTTGGGTGTTGTTGCTGGCTCATGTGACAAAGTACTTGTGATGTACGCGGGTCGTACAATGGAGTACGGCACGGTTGATGAAATCTTCTACGAGCCAAGCCACCCATATGCGGAAGGCCTGCTTAAAGCGATTCCTCGTTTGGATACCGAAGGTGAAATTCTACCGACGATTCCAGGTAACCCACCTAACTTACTTCGCCTACCAACAGGTTGTCCTTACCAAGACCGTTGTCACCGTGTAATGGACCGTTGTAAGCAAGAAGCACCGATTTTGCAGCCATTTGCTAAAGACCGTCAGCGTGCTTGTTTTTCAGATTGGGAGACTTGGACAAAATGAGTAAAGAATTACTATTAGATATTAAAGACCTGAAAGTTCACTTTAGCATTGCAGCTAAGTCTGCTTGGCCTTGGGCAAAACCATCAAACCTTAAAGCGGTTGATGGTGTTGATGTTCACCTTTACGAAGGAGAGACTCTGGGTGTAGTAGGTGAGTCTGGTTGTGGTAAGTCGACTTTTGCCCGTGCGATTATCGGCTTGGTTGAAGCGACTGAAGGTCAAGTGATGTGGTTAGGTCAAGACCTAACTAAGATGCAGGAAGTGAAGCGTCGTGAGACTCGTAAAGAGATTCAGATGATCTTCCAAGACCCGCTAGCATCGCTTAACCCACGTATGTCAGTAGGCGATATTATTGCTGAGCCTCTAGAGACTTTCTTCCCTGAACTTTCTAAACAAGAAGTGAAGGACAGAGTTAAAGAGATGATGGCAAAGGTTGGTCTACTACCCAACGTAATCAACCGTTACCCTCATGAATTCTCTGGTGGTCAGTGTCAGCGTATTGGTATTGCACGTGCGCTTATCTTGAAACCTAAGATGATCATCTGTGATGAACCTGTTTCTGCACTGGATGTATCTATCCAAGCTCAAGTAGTTAACCTTCTGAAGGAGCTACAAAAAGAGCTAGGTTTGTCTTTGGTATTCATCGCGCACGATTTGTCGGTTGTTAAACACATCTCTGATCGCGTATTGGTGATGTACCTAGGTAATGCGGTAGAACTTGGCGAATCAGATGCATTGTTCTCTGATCCTAAGCACCCATACACCAAAGCGTTGATGTCTGCAGTTCCAATTCCAGACCCACGCTTAGAGCGCAGCAAAACCATTCAGATGTTGGAAGGTGATCTCCCATCGCCAATCAATCCGCCATCAGGTTGTGTGTTCCGTACTCGTTGCCCACAAGCAACAGAGGCGTGTGCGCAAACTAAGCCAACGATTCAAGGCGATGACGTTCACGCAGTATCTTGCTTGCACGTACAAGTCTAGAGCCTATTTAAAACGGTTCAGCCTGTGACAGGCTTAAGCGCGACTAGTTATTAGAGTCGCGCTTTTTTTGTCTTAGGCTTATTGGTTCGCTCAACAAGCTTCATCAAAATATTCGAACAACTAAGCCAACTTCTTCTAGTTTTGAAAAAGTTGGCTTTTTTTATACTAGAGAAAAGTTTCGATGACAGAGGTTTGGATATGGGTAAGTTAGTTGAAGGTGTTTGGCACGATGTGTGGTACGACACCAAAGAAAGCGGTGGTAAGTTTGTTCGTGAAGATGCGGGCTTTCGTCACTGGATAGAGAACAAACCGGGCGCGCAGTTTGAGCCTGAAAGCGGCCGTTATCACTTATACGTATCATTGGCTTGCCCTTGGGCGCACCGAACCCTTATCTTCCGTGAGCTGAAAGACCTAACCGATCACATTGACGTGACGGTTGTTTGCCCAGACATGATGAGTGAAGGTTGGCAAATGGGGTTACCTGAACCTCTATTTGGCCATACCCGCATGCACCAAATCTACACTCAAGCCAAGCCTGACTACTCGGGTAGAGTAACGGTACCTGTGCTGTGGGATAAGAAAACCAACACCATTGTGAGTAACGAGTCGTCTGAAATCATTCGCATGTTTAACTCAGAGTTTAACGAGCTAACGGGTAACACCGATGATTACTACCCGTGGGAGTTGTCCAAGAAGATTGATGAGTGGAATGATTATATCTACCCAAACATCAACAACGGCGTATACCGAACCGGCTTTGCGACAACACAAGAAGCCTACGAAGAGGCGTATGAAGCGTTATTTGAAGCGTTAGATAAAGTGGATGCGCATCTTAGTGAGAAACGTTATTTAGCGGGAGAGCAGATTACTGAAGCGGATTGGCGGTTGTTCACGACCTTGGTTCGATTCGATGCTGTGTATGTGGGTCACTTCAAGTGTAACAAGCAACGAATTGCGGATTACAAACATATCCAAGGTTATCTAAAAGAGCTCTATCAAATAGAGGGTATTAAAGAGACGACGGATTTCTACCACATCAAGCGCCACTACTATTACAGCCATACGGGCATCAACCCGACTCAAGTGGTGCCTAAAGGGCCTGATCTGGATTTAGATTCGCCTCACGGACGTGGTTAGAATCATTAATTAATCCGCTTTTCTTCAGGCGTAAAAAAACCCTAGATAAACATCTAGGGTTTTTGCTTTCTGAAAAAGAAAATTAGTTAACTACTTTTTCTTCAGCTTGCGCAGCTTGGTCTGCTTGGATAGCCGTTAGAGCTACTGTGTAAACGATATCGTCTACTAGAGCGCCACGAGACAAGTCATTTACTGGCTTGCGCATACCTTGAAGCATTGGACCGATAGATACTAGATCTGCTGAACGCTGTACAGCTTTGTAAGTCGTGTTACCCGTGTTTAAGTCTGGGAATACGAATACTGTCGCTTTACCTGCAACTGGAGAGTTAGGCGCTTTAGAAGCGGCTACGTTTTCCATGATTGCTGCATCGTACTGTAGAGGACCGTCGATCACTAGATCAGGACGCTTCTCTTGAGCAAGTTTCGTTGCTTCACGTACTTTATCTACGTCTGCACCCTTACCAGATTCACCAGTAGAGTAAGAGATCATAGCAACGCGTGGGTCGATACCGAATGCCGCAGCAGAATCTGCAGATTGGATAGCGATTTCAGCAAGCTGTTCAGCTGTTGGATCTGGGTTGATCGCACAGTCACCGTATACAAGAACTTGATCAGGCAGAAGCATGAAGAAGATCGAAGATACGATAGAAGCATCAGGAGCAGTCTTGATGATCTGGAACGGAGGAACGATAGTGTTCGCCGTTGTGTGAACAGCACCAGAAACTAGGCCGTCAACTTCGCCAGCTTCAAGCATCATAGTACCTAGGAATACTGAATCTTCTAGCTTCTCACGAGCAACAACTTCAGTCATACCTTTAGCGCCACGAAGTTCTACTAGACGAGCTACGTAGTTTTCGCGAACTGATGCAGAATCGATGATCTCAACGCCAGCGCCAAGCTCAACACCTTGCTGCGCTGCAACGCGACGGATTTCTTCAGGGTTACCTAGAAGTACACACGTTGCGATACCGCGCTCAGCACAGATAGCCGCAGCTTTAACTGTACGTGGCTCATCACCTTCAGGAAGAACGATGCGCTTAGCCGCTTTACGAGCAAATTCAGTTAGCTGGTAACGGAATGCTGGTGGGCTTAGACGACGGATGCCTTGAGTACCTTCAGATAGAGAATCAATCCAAGGGCCATCAATGTGGCTTGCAACGTGATCGTTAACGAACTCGATACGCTCTTTATCGTCTGCAGGAACTTCTAGGTTGAAGCTCTGTAGGTTTAGAGATGTCTGCCAAGTGTTACCTTGAGCCTTGAAGATCGGTAGACCTGAAGCGAATGCTGGTGCACAAAGGTTAGCAATGCTTTCTGGAATGTCGTAACCGCCAGTAAGCAGGATTGCGCCAATCTCAACACCGTTTTTCGCAGCAAGAGCCGCAGCAACGATAACGTCAGGACGGTCTGCAGAAGTTACTAGCAGTGAGCCTGGTTTGAAGTGCTCAATCATGTGCGGTAGAGAACGTGCACAGAAAGTGATGCTCTTAATACGACGAGTTGAGATTTCACCTTCGTTAACGATTTCAGCGTTAAGGTGCTTAGCCATATCAACCGCACGAGTTGCGATTAGATCG
This sequence comes from Vibrio sp. 10N.261.51.A4, assembly GCF_041471945.1. Lineage (NCBI taxonomy): Bacteria > Pseudomonadati > Pseudomonadota > Gammaproteobacteria > Vibrionales > Vibrionaceae > Vibrio > Vibrio sp. 10N.261.51.A4. The sequence goes on along the minus strand of NZ_JBFRPJ010000002.1, from coordinate 112,243 downwards.
ATGCTCCATGGCACGCAGCCAAGAACACGGATAGGGCTAGAGTTGAAGATTTGCATTACTTCAAGGTTCGCTTGCTGAGCGCTGTCTGCATCATCAAAGATTTCAGATAGGTCAGGGCGAGTACGGCCAGCCTCATCAACAGGAGCGTTAAGCTTGTTGATGATTACGCCTTTGATGTTTTTGTTCTTAGTACCGCCGAAGTTAGAACATGCTACTTCTATACGCTCTTTAAGCTGCGTAGGGTTGTCAGTACCAGGAGTCGCAACGAATACGATCTCCGCGCCAAGTGTTTTTGCGATTTCCGCGTTCACTTGGTTAGCAAATGGGTGCTTACGAGTAGGTACTAGACCTTCGATTAGCGTAACTTCTGCGTCTTTGTTGATCTTGTTGTATTGCTCAACAACAGACTCAAGAAGCTCGTCCATTTTTTCGCTACCGATCAAAGCTTCAGCTTTAGTCATTGCGATTGGCTCACCAATCTTAATGTCGCTGTTTGCGCTGATGATAGTAGACGTTAGATCTGGTTGGTTACCACCGCTGCGAGGCTGAGCGATTGGCTTGTAGAAAGAAACACTTACGCCCTTACGCTCCATAGCGCGAAGAACACCCATGCTAACACTAGTAAGACCAACACCAGCGCTTGTAGGGATAAGCATAATAGTACGTGACATTGACGAACACCTTTGACTATTGGAAATAAAAAAAGCTCAACTGCTATTCCCACCGATATTTAAATTGGGGTAGGAATAGAAGTTGAGCCCCATTTTCTTGATATGAAAAACTGACTAGCTTCGAATGAAGCTAGTCAGGAAAATCAATTAAAGACCTGCTAGTTTCGCAGTGTCTTCAGCAATTACTAGCTCTTCGTTAGTAGAGATAACCATTGCAGGGATACGGCTGTTAGCTGTAGTGATAGTACCTTCGCCGCCGAAACGAGCTTTAAGGTTAGCTTCACCGTCAACTTCGATACCGAAGATGCCTAGGCGGTTAAGAACCATTTCACGGATTGGGCCTGAGTTCTCGCCGATGCCGCCAGTGAAAGTGATTGCGTCTAGACGACCTTCTAGAGTTGCAGTGTAACCAGCTACGTACTTAGCTAGACGGTGACAGAACACGTCCATTGCACGAGTTGCTTCTTCTTTCTCACCGTAGTTGTCTTCAACGAAACGACAGTCAGAAGTCACTTCAGTTAGACCAGCAAGACCAGACTCTTTAGTTAGCATGTTGTTGATTTCTTCAACAGAGTAACCAAGTGCGTCGTGTAGGTGGAAGATGATTGCAGGGTCTAGGTCACCACAACGAGTACCCATTACAAGACCTTCAAGAGGAGTAAGACCCATAGAAGTGTCTACAGATTTACCGTTCTTGATTGCACATACAGAAGCGCCGTTACCTAGGTGACAGTTGATGATGTTAACTTCTTCAACTGGCTTGTTTAGTAGGCCTGCAACTTCACGAGTGATGAATAGGTGAGAAGTACCGTGCATGCCGTAACGACGGATGCCGTGCTCTTTGTACAGGTTGTACGGTAGAGCGTATAGGTAAGACTCAGAAGGCATTGTTTGGTGGAACGCAGTGTCAAAAACAGCAACGTTTTGTAGACCAGGGAAGTTCTGTTGAGCCGCTTCGATACCGATAAGGTGAGCAGGGTTGTGAAGAGGTGCGAAAGTCGCAGCGTCTTGAATACCCTTAAGAACTTCATCAGTGATAAGTGCAGAAGAAGTGAACTGCTCGCCACCGTGTACGATACGGTGACCGATAGCGCCAAGGTTAGCTTTAAGCTCAGGCTTAGAAGCAAGAATAGTTTCTACCATGAAAGATAGTGCTTCTACGTGAGCTGCGCCCGCGCCTAGTTGTGCTTCATGCTTGCCATCAAGTTTCCACTTCATACGAGCTTCTGGAAGACCTAGACACTCAGCAAGACCAGTTAGGTGCTCTGCACCTGTTTCTGCATCAACAACAGCGAATTTAAGAGAAGAACTACCACAGTTTAAAACTAAAACTAGCTTAGACATTAATGACTACCTGTTTATTTTTCTGATCGAAATCAGTTAAGGATGAAAATTAATCTCAAGAATAGTCGAAGCACATAGGCTTGCGTACTAACCTTGGTCAAAAAAACGTTAATTTCCGTATAAAGTGAAAGCGCTCTTTATCAAAAAGAGGCTTGTGCATTCCTTGCAGAAGTCTTCTCAAAGTTGCTTAAATTGTAAATAAGGGCAACAATGAGATTGAGGTCTGCAAATAATAGCGATATTGTGCAAATATAACAAAAAAATTTGAAAGAATATTATTTTTCGTCAAATTTTTGTGTTTTTAGTTGATGATTTCAACTTTTTTTTAATGGGAGACTCATATGAGCAATAGAGTTGGTTTAGCTAGTAGTTTAAAAGATGGCCAAAAGTACATGGATCTCTGGCCCGTCCGAAAAGAGTTAAACGCGATCTTCCCAGAACAACGCATTATTAAAGCGACCCGTTTTGGCGTGAAAGTGATGCCTGCGATTGCCGCTATCAGTGTTCTTACACAAATGGTCTTTAATAATTACCAAGCGATGCCACAGGCTGTGGTTATGGCTTTGTTTGCGATCAGCTTGCCGCTACAAGGTATGTGGTGGTTGGGCAATCGCTCAAATACACAACTTCCGCCGGCGCTAGTATCGTGGTACCGCGAACTGCATGAAAAGATCACTGAAACGGGTTTTGCGTTAGAGCCTATGAAGCCGCGCCCTCGCTATAAAGAATTGGCAATCATTTTAAATCGTGCCTTTCGTCAGTTAGATAAATCCTCAATGGAGCGTTGGTTCTAAAGAATCCCAGCTCTCCCTCTTGTCTGAGAACAACTATTCATCTTCTATAGCTTGTTCTCAGATTTGCTCCTCTTTTTGTTACCTCGCTTACTTTCCGTTTAGCTTACCTGTCCTTATTCACTTGGTTTCTTACTTTCCTCCGAAGTCAATATAACCTTTCTCACATAACTCGAGCCTTGTTGCATTTTTGTTAAATATCACTTCAAGTTATCAATGGTTACTGGTAATAATGTCAATAGTGATTTTGATGTTGTTCTCTTTGAGCGAGTAATGACGGGTAGAGCTTGATTCAGGGAGCGATAATGAGTTCTGTAAGAAAGGTATTGGCAGCGGTTTTAAGTTGCTTGATGTTGCTATGGACTGGCAATGCAATGGCAAACGTTGCCAAAGTGTCGGTTTCACAAGTTGTTGACCATCCAGATCTGAATGCGACACGTTTAGGGCTTCTTGAAGGATTGAGAGCCAATGGTTATGAACCCGGTAAGAACTTAGAATTCTCCTATGAAATGGCGAATGGTAACCCGGCTCAGGCAGCCAAGATTGCCAGAGAGCTCGTCAGTGAAAATCCACATGTACTTGTTGGTATCGCGACACCGACTTCACAAGCCTTAGTGTCGGCGACTCGCTCGATTCCTATCGTGTTTACCGCGGTTACGGATCCTATCGGCGCTAGGCTCGTTAAACAATTAGAAAAGCCGGGGCGTAATGTCACGGGGCTTTCTGACTTATCTCCGATCACTCAGCATGTGTCATTAATCAAAGAACTGCTCCCTGAAGCTAATTCAATCGGTGTAGTTTACAACCCAGCAGAAGCAAATGCCGTTGCGTTAGTTGGGTTATTGAGAAAGGCAACTCGAGATTTCGGTTATACACTTCACACCGAAAAAGCGCTGACTGTTGACGATGTCGAAGCAAAAGCAGAATCCATTGCTAAGAAGTCCGATGTTATCTATGCCTTGACCGATAATACGGTTGCAAGCGGCATGGAGGGTCTTATCAAAGCGGCTAACCATGCAGATACGCCAGTCGTCGCAGGCGCCACATCTTATGTCGGAAAGGGAGCGATTGCTGGTTTAGGTCTAGATTATTATGATGTTGGGGTTCAGACCGCGGATTATGTCGCAGCCATTCTGGAAGGACAGAAGCCCGGGAAGTTGAGTGTCAAAACTGCGCAGAGCTCTCAGCTGGTGGTCAACCTAGATGCTGCTCGTGAGCTTGGCGTGACAGTGCCTCAATCTGTGATTGAGCGTGCGGTCATTAGCCGGTGAATTGAGTTTGGTGTTAGGTGAGCTAATAGGCCATAAGTCATATTATTAACAGCATTGAAATGGGCTCAGATAACAAACTCACCTGCTCTATATGTTGGCGCTTCTCTATTTTATTCATTTGTAAGCGGTTATTTGACCGTTAGGTGTGTCGTTAATATCAATTTACATTATTTTGCGTCGAGCGAATTGCCGATTAATGTAATAATATTAATGGGGAAAATGAAAATAGCTGAACGCTAAGAGCACATTATATGAAAGTAAATAGGCACTTTAGCCTAACCTTTGTTTTCGGGTTTCCCGCTGTGATCGCCGCGATGTTACTTGGCCTAATAGGAAAGAATCATTTTGACGCGGTAGAAAAAGATATCAGTAGTGAGTTTCATCGTATTGAAGATGTGTTCAAAAGAACCACAAAAGTGGCGACAGCCCTAGACTACAGCTTCTCCAACTATTATAAATCAGGAAACCCTCTCTTTCTTGATCACAACAAACATGTTGTGGATGGTCTTTGCCAAATTTGGCCTATTGATGTATTGCTACTTGCCGACGGTAAAACCTCAGACATTCCCTCTGTCGATATCGACTATATGCTAATCGGTCAAGAGTCTCTTTGTTCTGAAAGCAGTGATAGTTATAAGAGCGCGTCAGAAAAAATAGCGTTAGCTCCTATTCTTTCATTTTTATCCCAGCTTGATGAATACCATGCCGGCGTGCACTTTATTGATACGAGCGGCTATGTGATCTCTTCACCTGAAGGTTTTGCCAAAGGGCTGAGCAAAGAGTTACTCGCGACCATAAAGAGTCGTCCTTATTGGCAGAAAACTGCCAACAACCCTGACCAACTCACCCTTTCAGGCCCTGGTTATCGTTTTGATTCCCTTGACCGTATAATCAGTATGACGATCCCTGTATTCCATAAAGGCGTTCACCAAGGGATGCTGTCGGTGGATATTAATGCTGACAAGCTGCTCGCAAACTCGAATGAGCATCTTGCAGGTCGGATCGATATCATTGATACCACTTTAGCGACTCCGGTAGATTCTGCTGCTTTTTATCACGAGATCAAACTGGATGGTGTCTCGTCTCACCATGCGATGTATTACAAATTAGACATCGCGAAAGAGGTTGAGCACTTTTTCGTCTACGAGAAAGACAGCCTTATTGTTGCCATCATTGTGTATCTGTTCTCAGTAACCATCTTCTTCTACGTCAATTCCAATATTGAACGTGGTTACTTCAAAGATCTCGCAGCCAAAGACCCTATGACAGGGTTATTGAATCGTCGTGGCTTAGAAGCGTTCTGGCGCAGTGTAGAGCACGATCAACTGTTTGCATTAACCGTCTTCGATATTGATGATTTTAAGTCAATTAACGACACCTACGGCCACGATAAGGGGGATGATGTGATTCGTTATATGTCGCGTCAGATCAGCAACAGTATTCGAAGCAGTGACGTTGCAGCACGGTTTGGCGGTGAAGAGTTTGTCGTTTATATGAAAGGCGAAGATCGTGAAACTTTGATGAGAACATTAGAGCGAGTGAAGAATGCGATTTGTTCCACTTCAGCCGACATTATTCCAAATGGATTTACGGTGTCTGGCGGTGTCTGCATTGTTGAAACTGAGCAAAGTAAACTTAACTTCGATGAGATATTTAAGTACGCCGATGAAAAGCTGTACGTGGCTAAGACGACGGGCAAAGACCGTCTTAAATTTTAACCACGTTATTGAATCGATGCTTTGTATGAAAATGAAAATGAAAGAGGGAAGAGCGAACGTGTCTACCAAGCAAAGCTTATTTGCACCGGTAAACACGTTTGTAGCGTTGGGTATTTAACCCTAAACATAATCTTAAACAGGTTGGCGGCGTTCTTCTTGATAACGCTGAAGGCGTTCTACAATCGGTGGCGCCTTTTTGAAAGTACGAATTTCTTTAAACAGTTCGTTCGCTTCAGGGTAGCCTTTACTTAGATAAACAAACCACTGCTTCACTCTATTGGGGTAGTACATGCCTTTGTCCCCTTTAATTTGAAACTCTGAATAGCGCAGCAAAAGTTCAATGACTTTATCCCACGGCATTTTCTGGTGGTTGTGCTTAACGACGTTACCAAGGTTTGGAATATTGAAAGCACCACGGCAGACCATTAATGAATCGACGCCTGTTGCTTCTATGCAATCTTGACCATCTTGATAGTTCCAGATCTCCCCATTAGCAATCAACGGCAGAGATGTTTTTTCTCTTATTTGATTGATGAAGTCCCATTTGATTTCGCTGGCTTTATAGCCGCCAACTTTGGTTCTTGCATGCACGGTGAGTTCGTCAGCTTTGGCTTGTTCGATGGCATCGACGATTTCAAAGCACTCTTCCGGATGCTCCCAACCTAATCGAATCTTTGCGGACACAGGAATGTGTGCCGGTACCGCTTCTCGACAGGCGTTCACCACTTGATAGATGAGCTCTGGCTCTTTTAGCAATGAAGCGCCACCATTACTTTTGTTGACCGCTTTTGCTGGGCAACCAAAATTAAGATCGATCCCTTTCGCGCCTAAGCTAGCAGCTTGAAAAGCATTCTCGGCCATCCAATTTGGGTGTTGCCCTAGAAGTTGGAGATGGATTGGCACACCAGCCATGGTCTGAGAGCCTTGATGTAGCTCAGGGCAAATACGGTGGAACACATGCGGGGGAAGAAGTTGATCTACGACGCGCACAAACTCTGTCACACAGAGATCGTAATCATTAATCTCTGTGAGAATTTCACGCATTAGGTGGTCTAGAACGCCCTCCATAGGGCCAAGTATTACGCGCATGTTGCTTTACCAAAACTGAATGAACCGAAAAATTCGAGGCGTGATTGTACGGTGTGCTTACAGAATTGTCACTATGAGTGTGGTGTATGTCTTAATGATGGTTTCGTCTCTTAATAGCGACATCTTTGGGAGGATGGCGTTATAATATCGAAAATGCCCAATATCCAGAGCTTTCATGACATATCAATTATTAAGCCTACCAGAATCAATCACTGACATTACTCCGCAGTTTATGGAAGGTGCAATCCTTGCCTCTAACTTAGCGACCAAACCACTCGATCCAGAAGAGTGGCTGGTTATCGTTGCGCCTGAAGCGGGTAAAGAGCTGGTAAAAACGGTGACAGAACAGATTAATCGCCAGCACAACCTGATTCAGCGTAATGAATACCTATTAACAGACGTACTGGCTGAAGGTGACTTTAACGAACAGTTCGCTGATTTTTCTGAAGGCTTCATGATGGTTTGGCCAACAGTGGAAGAGCAGTGGCAGAGCGTGACAGTCGCGGATGGTACTCTGCGCATGTTGCAAGCGCTCTTAACCACCTTGATGCTTGCGATTGATGAAGAGCAAACTCAACAACAAATGATCGCTGCAGGGCTTACTAACCCACCATCGCTTGCCGATTTAGTGGGTCAAGTCGATCTGATGATCTCAGAAGTGGCAATGGCAGCGGATGAAGCTATGTTGGGCAATAAGTCCCAGAGCGTGAACCCGTTTAAAGACATTGGTCGAAACGACCTTTGCCCTTGTGAAAGCGGCAAGAAGTTTAAACAATGCTGCGGTAAAAGCAGCTAATCACGGCTTGTTGAGCAACTTAGTTTGTGTGAATAACAGACTCTCTTAATATGTTCAAAAGCTTAAGTAATAAAAAAGTCGACCTAGTGGTCGACTTTTTTGTTGTCCAAGTGTCAACGGCTTACTGTTAGTCGTTTTTCGACTTCACAAATTGAGAAATAACCACAATACCGAAAGCAACCAAGTTACCTGCAAAGATAATTACTAGCCACTGAGGCATAGAAAGATCGAAGAACTGCCACACAACCTTGCTGCAATCGCCGTAAGCCTCAAACATCCACGGAGCCCATTGGTTTAAAGGCGCCCAGCTAGGGAAGGTTACGAATAAGTCGCAGGTTGCGAAAGGGGACGGATTGAACTGGTAATCGACGTGCTCTAAAGCAAGCATCAAACCTTTGTATGCGCCAAATCCCCAGCTAGCAAGGCCTAACCAGCGTGATATTGGGTTATTCGGGGCAATCGCACCAATCATGGCGGCAACACCGATAGCGAGCATAGCAACGCGCTCATAGATACACATCACGCAAGGACCAAGCATCATCACGTGTTGGAAGAAGAGAGCGCACGCTTCAAAAAAGACAATAAAAGCCAGCAGTAAAAGCCAAGATAAACGTCCCTTAGAGAAGTCTTTGATCATTGCTAAAAAGTTCACGAATTGAATCCTGTCTATAAAATAAAAAAGCCCTGATTACTCAGAGCTTTTTATCTTGGATAAGTTTCCTAATCAACTAATATTTTTGATTAGTTAGTTATAGTTATTGTGGTTTGCGACACAGTGTTTAGCTTAGTGACCACCAGAGATAACTGGAGCGACGACTTCACCAGTGCGTTGAATGATCCAACCTGCATCATGGAACCATGCTGTCATTGGCTCTACGAAGAACACAATGCCTGCTAGGCCAACCAGTGCCAATACGATGGTGTATGGCAACGCCATGATAACCATGCGACCGTAAGACAATCTAATTAACGGAGCAAGTGCTGATGTTAATAGGAATAGGAATGCAGCCTGGCCGTTTGGCGTTGCAACAGAAGGTAAGTTAGTACCAGTGTTGATAGCAACAGCAAGTAGGTCGAACTGATCACGAGTGATGATGCCTTCAACCAGTGCAGTTTTCACTTCGTTAATGTAAACCGTACCGACGAACACGTTATCTGAAACCATCGATAAAATACCGTTGGCAATATAGAAGAGTGCGAGCTGTGCGCCTTTATCTTCAACGTGAAGTACTGCATCGATGACTGGCTTAAATAGAGCTTGGTCGATGATCACAGCAACAACCGCGAAAAAGACGGCAAGAAGTGCGGTAAATGGCAGTGCTTCTTCAAAGGCTTTACCCATTGAGTGCTCTTCGATAACGCCAGTAAATGCCGTTGCCAAGATGATCACTGAAAGGCCAATCAAACCTACTTCAGCAACGTGAAGTGCAAGGCCGACGATAAGCCAAACTGCGATTGCACTTTGAACCCATAGTTTTGCTACGTCTTGCTTTGTGCGGTTTGCACGTTCTTTGTTGTCAAACTCAACTAAGATTTGGCGAACATTCATTGGTAGTTGAGCACCGTAACCAAACACTTTGAATTTCTCGACAAGTGCACAAGTTAAAATACCGCAGAAGAAAACAGGTAGTGTTACTGGCAGCATACGGATGATAAATTCACCGAACTCCCAACCTGCTTGCTTAGCAATTACCAAGTTTTGTGGTTCTCCTACCATGGTCATTACACCACCCAGTGCTGTACCCACACCAGCGTGCATTAGCAGTGAACGTAGGAAAGCACGGTAGTTTTCTAGGTCATCACGAGTTAGCTCTGAGATCTCTTCATCATGAGTATGATCGTGCGAAGACGTTGTGCCCTTGCCTGATGCAACCTTGTGGTAGATAGAGTAGAAGCCGACCGCAACGCTAATAACTACGGCGATTACTGTTAGTGCATCTAGGAATGCTGATAAGAAAGCGGCAGCAACACAGAAGGCAACGGAGAGTAAAATTTTAGATTGGATGCCAAGCAAGATCTTCGTGAAAATGAACAAAAGCAGTTCTTTCATGAAGTAAATGCCAGCAACCATGAATACGAGCAAGAGTAATACGGGAAGGTTTGCTTGCAGCTCGTGATAAACCATTTCTGGTTTGGTCATGCCAATGGCGACTGCTTGAATAGCTAATAGACCACCCGGTTGAAGTGGGTAGCATTTGAGAGCCATAGCTAGAGTGAAAATAAACTCAACCACCAATAGCCAGCCCGCAACAAATGGGTCAACTAGGAAGAAAACAAACGGGTTGATGATTAAAAAGGAAATGATGGCAAGTTTATACCAATCAGGAGCTTTACCAAGGAAGTTCTTGATAAAAGCGTTTCCGAGAGACATCGGCATGTTAATACTCTTTTATGTTGATTATGAATAGACAAGCAATACAACATTTTGAGAATCGAGCTATAGAAATTGTTAAAAACTATAACTAACAGTGACTTAGAAAAACTACATTCCATGTAATGTTCTGTGGTCTTGCCAAGTCACTCCCTTAGAAACTCAAGCACTGCTTATTTTTGAGCGCAACTTTACTCTTAGATAACATTTAGTCAACAGGAAAAGCCCTGTAGCCCTAAAAATACCTCTTTTTTGTTGAGAAACGCGATCAAAGTAGCGCAAGCATACCACTTAAAATGTGATAAAAACCGACTAGAATCAATATTTCAGCGAAATGATTGAAAATTACAGAATAACGACGGCTTATATATGATTATTACAACTTAATATTGCGAATTAATAGCTTTAAAAATATGTCCAATCCCATTGATTTTAAAGAAAAATTGTTGTGTTAACGGTTTGTTTAAATGGTGGTTTAGAGTCGCTTGCTTTACAAACCTGAGGTGCAAACGTGTGCTGAACTTTAGAGTTATAACTCTAACGGTGTTTAGGGTGAGTAAAATTTTTGAGGGTGTTTCCGCTAGGTGTGAACTAGTGGTATGATGAGTAAATTAGAACAGAATAATTAAATTGGATTGAAGTGTAGATGGTCATTAAGGCGAAGAGCCCGGCAGGATTTGCAGAGAAGTATATCATTGAAAGTATTTGGAATGGCCGTTTCCCTCCAGGTTCTATCTTGCCCGCAGAGCGTGAGCTTTCTGAGCTGATTGGTGTTACACGTACTACGCTTCGTGAAGTACTACAACGTCTTGCTCGTGATGGTTGGTTGACAATCCAACATGGCAAACCAACTAAAGTTAACCAGTTTATGGAAACCTCAGGTCTTCATATCCTTGATACGCTAATGACGTTGGACGTTGATAACGCAAGCAAAATGGTAGAAGACCTGCTTGCTGCTCGTACTAATATCAGCCCGATCTTTATGCGTTATGCATTCAAAGCAAACAAAGAAGCTTCAGAGCGTACTATCAGTAACGTGATTGAATCTTGTGAAGCGCTACTTGCGGCACCAACTTGGGATGAGTTCCTAGAATCGTCGCCATACGCTGACAAGATCAAACAAGCGGTAAAAGAAGATTCAGAAAAAGATGAAGCGAAACGTCAGACGATCTTAATCGCGAAGACTTTCAACTTCTATGATTACATGCTTTTCCAACGTTTGGCATTCCACTCAGGCAACCAGATTTACGGCCTGATCTTTAACGGTGTGCGTAAACTTTATGACCGTATCGGTAGCTACTACTTCTCTAACCCAGAAGCACGACGTTTAGCGATGGACTTTTATAAAGAGTTGTTCATTATCTGTGAAAGTGGTGAGCGCGAAACTTTGCCATTAGTGATTCGTAACTACGGTATCGCAAGTGCACAAGTTTGGAATGAAATGAAAACGACATTGCCGACGAACTTCACTGAAGACGACAGCTAAGGCATAGGTTTACTATTGTTGTTCCTGTTTAGTCAGTGACGTAAAGAAAACGAAAAAGCGGCGAGATAATTCAATTATCTCGCCGCTTTTTATTTATCTGTCGTTACTAGAAAATTATCAGTGGGTCAGTTACTTACCTATGACGAGTAATTTATCTATGTGTAGCAACTTAAAATTTATCTAGGAGTAGTAACTTAACCCGCAAACTCTTCTGAGTCTGGACGGTTGGTAAATTGCACACCGTTTAGAAAATCGCAAAGTAGTTGGTCTTCACACACTTTGTAGTTTTTGTTTTCTGGCTTGCGGAAGTAAGCGCCGATTTCGTACTTGCTCAAGCTAATGCCAACCACTTCTAGTACGTCCAAAACATCTTCTGCTTTCATGTTCAATGCGATACGAAGCTTCATGAAGATCATGTTGTTCGTCAGTGCAACTTCAGGTTTAGGTTGCTCGCCTTCTTTTTTGCCACGCTTAAGGTTGATGAAACCATTTAGGAATACCGCTAACTCTTTATCTTTCATCTTAGAGCATGACTTGTCGTTGTCATCTTTTAGCCAGTTAATCACTTGGTCATGAGCAACAGTCACATCAGCTTGTTCGATAGCTTTGATGATTTGTGCATTTTTAAGGTTTAGTGCGTGTTGAATACGACGCAAGATTTCGTTGTTAGTCACTGGGGATTCCTAAAAAGGGTTTTAGAGTAAAGAGGTGTTGGTTTAGCCTATTTTTGTCGACGAACCAATTTCTACTCTACATAGCATAGTTGACGGCGACTCTAACAGAGAACGCTAATTTTCGGTAGATATAAAAAATCCCCAATGCTGATTAACTCTTTCAAGTCAAAAATGCATTAGGGATTTAGTTATGGGTGCTTGTTATCTGACTGGAGTCAGAATTACATTACACGCATACCAGGTTGAGCACCTTCGTGTGGCTCAAGGATCCATAGGTCGCTGCCGCCAGGGCCCGCTGCTAGGATCATGCCTTCAGACATACCAAACTTCATCTTACGAGGTTTTAGGTTTGCTACCATTACAGTTAGCTTGCCTTCTAGCTCTTCAGGTTTGTATGCTGATTTGATACCAGAGAATACTTGGCGAGTCTCACCACCGATGTCTAGTTGGAACTTCAGTAGTTTGTTCGCTTTTGGTACTTCTTCACAAGAGATGATACGAGCGATACGCATGTCTACTGCTGCAAAGGCATCGAACTCAATCTCGTCTGCGATTGGCTCTTTGTCTAGCTCAGTTTGGCTTGCTTGCTCTTTTTCAGCTTCTGCTTTTTCTTTCGCTGCTGCTTCAGCGGCTGCATCTTCTTTAGAAGACTCAACCATTGCTTCCACTTTCTTAGGGTCAATGCGGTTGAATAGCGCTTTGAACTTAGTGATCTCGTGATCAGTTAGCGGAGTAGCAATCGCTTCCCACGTTAGCTCTTCGTTTAGGAAAGCTTCAGTGCGAGCTGCAAGCTCTGGCATCACTGGTTTCAGGTAAGCCATCAGTACGCGGAATAAGTTAATACCTACAGAAGAAACTTGCTGAAGCTCAGCTTCTTTGCCTTCTTCTTTAGCAAGAACCCAAGGTGCTTTTTCGTCGATGTACTGGTTAGCTTTATCCGCTAGTGCAGTGATTTCACGGATAGCACGGCTGAATTCACGAGTTTCGTATAGCTCACCGATACGCTCAGCAGCAGCAACGAATTCGTTGTATAGCTCAGGCTCTGCAAATTCAGCAGCTAGCTTGCCTTCAAAACGCTTAGTAATGAAGCCAGCGTTACGAGAAGCTAGGTTAACAATCTTGTTTACTACGTCAGCGTTTACACGTTGAGTGAAGTCTTCAAGGTTAAGATCTAAGTCATCGATGCGGCTGTTTAGTTTAGCAGCGTAGTAGTAACGTAGACACTCAGGGTCTAGGTGGTTTAGGTACGTGCTTGCTTTGATGAATGTGCCTTTCGACTTAGACATCTTCGCACCGTTCACTGTTACGTAGCCGTGTACGAATACGTTGTTTGGCTTACGGAAACCTGCGCCGTCTAGCATTGCTGGCCAGAATAGGCTGTGGAAGTAAACAATGTCTTTACCGATGAAGTGGTAAAGCTCAGTTGTGCTGTCTTTCTTCCAGTATTCATCGAAGTTTAGATCGTCACGTTTGTCACATAGGTTCTTGAAAGAAGCCATGTAGCCAACAGGTGCGTCTAGCCATACGTAGAAGAACTTGTCTTTTTCGCCTGGGATTTCAAAGCCGAAGTAAGGTGCATCACGTGAGATATCCCACTGTTGCAGACCAGACTCAAACCATTCCTGCATTTTGTTTGCAGTTTCATTCTGTAGAGAGCCAGAACGAGTCCACTCTTTAAGCATGCTTTCGAACTGAGGTAGGTCGAAGAAGAAGTGCTCAGAGTCTTTCATTACTGGAGTTGCGCCAGAAACCGCTGATTTAGGGTTAATTAGCTCAGTTGGGCTGTATGTCTCACCACAGTTATCACAGTTATCACCATACTGGTCTTCTGACTTACACTTAGGGCAAGTACCTTTTACGAAGCGGTCTGGTAGGAACATCTCTTTCTCAGGATCGAAAAGCTGAGAAATAGTGCGGCTAGAAATGAAGCCGTTCTTTTTAAGTTCTAAGTAGATGTGAGAAGCCAGTTCACGGTTCTCTTCGCTGTGTGTGCTGTGGTAGTTATCAAAGCTGATATCAAAGCCAGCGAAGTCTTTTTGGTGCTCTTCACTAACAGCAGCGATCATCTCTTCTGGCGTGATACCCATCTGTTGAGCTTTAAGCATAATTGGCGTGCCGTGAGCATCGTCAGCACAGATGAAGTTTACAGTGTTGCCACGTAGACGCTGGTATCGAACCCAGATATCAGCTTGGATATGCTCAAGCATATGGCCAAGGTGAATAGAGCCGTTAGCGTACGGAAGCGCACAAGTTACCAAAAGTTGTCTTGGATCAGTTGCCATACTTAATAATTCGCTTTTTTGATAGGTATAAATTTGAGAGGTAATACTACTTTATAACGTGTGATACGCCAAGGTATCAGACTAAGGATTCCCCTAGTTTTTTAGGGGTTCAGTCTTCATCTCGTGGGTGATAGCATAAATAAAAAAAGGAGTCCCAATGCGTAACTTTACTTCTAAGCAAGATTTCTGTTCATGGTTGAATGAGTTCGAGTCACCAATCCTCATCCCAGAGTGGGCGCTACACCAAAATATTGTATCGGTTGATCCGCGTGGATCATTTGTTATCACCTTACCTTTTGCCGCTAATCAGCTTGCGGTTGAATTGGAACAGTGGATTCACTCTCAGATTGAACAACAGCTTGTTAGCGCTTTTCAGTTTGAAGTGAAGGTGAAGCCGTCTGCGTTAGAAACCACGGTTGCGACACCATTGAAGGGGGTGAAGAACATCATCGCCGTGACATCTGCAAAGGGTGGGGTGGGTAAATCGACCACTTCAGTCAACCTTGCTTTGGCTTTATCTAAGTCTGGTTCAAAAGTGGGTTTGTTGGATGCGGATATCTATGGTCCTTCTGTACCTATGATGCTTGGCCAATTAGATGCGAAACCAGAAGTCCAGAATAACAAGTGGATGATGCCAATCGAAGCGCACGGTATTTTCACTCACTCTATCGGTTATCTTGTGTCGAAAGATGACGCTGCGATTTGGCGCGGTCCAATGGCGGCCAAGGCTTTAGGTCAGCTTGTTAACGAAACCGTATGGCCAGAGTTGGATTATCTAGTTATTGATATGCCACCGGGCACGGGCGATATTCAGCTGACGTTATCGCAACAGATCCCAGTGACCGGGGCTGTAGTGGTGACCACTCCTCAAGATTTGGCGCTAGCGGATGCACGTAAAGGCGTAGCGATGTTTGATAAGGTGAGTGTGCCAGTCGCAGGCTTAGTTGAAAACATGAGCTATCATATTTGTAGTCACTGTGGTGAGAAAGAGCATATCTTTGGTGCTGGTGGTGCCGAAGCTATGTCAGAAGAGTTTTACCTCGATATTTTGGCACAGATCCCTCTTCATATTGATGTGCGAGAAGATATCGATGCAGGTTGCCCGACGGTGATTCGTCGTCCAGATAGTGAACATACACGTCACTACTTAGAGCTTGCAGAGAATGTGGCTGCGAAGATGTTCTGGACCGGCAAGGCGAGACCAGAAGCGATTAACTTTTCTTTGGTTGAATAGCGAAAGATAATCAAAAAGTTGTGTTAATCATGTTGGATTAGATAAATAGCGGTTGGATTTAGGCTGATAGCCATTGGGGTTGTGCAAATAGTTGTAGGCAAGTTATTTGAAAGCAAACGATTGCATTCATTAAATGCATTGATATCATCAATTTGACTGCAATTAGCTAAAATGGCGACTAGAATCTATGTGCTTTAGCCCCTATAATCAGGCGGTTTATCTCTTCCCACCACCAAACCATATCGGGTGCAAAATTAATGTCTGATAATAATCAATGTGTCATCGTAGGTATCGCTGGCGCTTCAGCTTCAGGAAAAAGTCTGATTGCTAGTACAATTTATAATGAATTGCGCGAAAAAGTAGGCGACCATCAAATTGGTGTTATCACGGAAGATTGCTATTACAGCGACCAAAGCCACTTGAGTATGGAAGAGCGTGTTAAAACTAACTACGATCACCCAAATGCACTAGATCATGATCTTTTATGTGAACATCTACAGCAGCTAATGAGTGGCAACGCCGTAGAAGTTCCTGAATACAGCTACACAGAGCACACACGTACTTCTGAAACGACTACACTTACTCCAAAGAAAGTGATCATTTTAGAGGGTATTCTGCTTCTAACAGACCCGCGTCTTCGTAAACTAATGCACGCAAGTGTGTTTATGGATACACCATTAGACATCTGTCTATTACGCCGTGTTAAGCGTGATGTAGAAGAGCGTGGTCGTACAATGGACACTGTACTTAAGCAATACCAAGAAACAGTACGTCCAATGTTCATGCAGTTTATCGAGCCTTCAAAACAACATGCAGACATCATCGTTCCTCGTGGTGGTAAAAACCGTATTGCGATTGATGTGCTAAAAGCGCACATTGCGAAGTTGTTGAAGTCTTAATCGAATAAAATTTTGCCTAAGTGACTCACTTAGCTTTATTTTTTACCGAATCAGTGGCACTTTTATAGTGCCACTTTCTTTTGGAATCTAAGCAAGGAATATGCGGATGAAGAAACTACTCATTTTCATAGCTGTACCAGTGTTTGTTGTCGTTGCAGCAATTCTGGCACTAGTGCTGTTAGTGAATCCCAACCAATTTAAGCCATTAATTGTCGAACAAGCCCAAAAACACACAGGCCTAGAGCTAGTGATCGAGGGTGATATCAGCTGGCAATTCTTCCCATCCATTGGCTTTGAACTTGGTCAAACTGAATTACGCAACCCTGAAGGTTTTACGCAACCTAACCTATTTAAGGTTGATACCGTTGGCGTTGACGTTTCGGTTACTCCGCTATTTAGCAACCAACTAGAGATCGGCAACATTACTCTAGATGGTGCAGAATTCTATTTAGAAACGCTTAAAGATGGTCGCAAGAACATTGATGCACTAACGCAAGCGTCAGCGCCTCAAGAATCTGAGCCTGCAGCAGGCACAAGTTCTGAATCAGCGCCTGCCCCTCAAGAGCAAACTACCACAGACGCATCGGGTTGGACGATCAACCTTGCAGGCGTAACTGTATCAAACGCATTGTTTGAAATGGACGACAAGCAAGCGGGTTCATTCACTAAGCTATACGATGTGTCTTTGAATCTTTCTGAGTTTGCCGTTGATACATGGACAACCGCGACATTTGCGGCTTCTGGTGAGAACAATCAACAGAAGTTCTCTGCACAAGGCAGTGCAGAATTCAAATTAGCTGAAGGCTTTGCAAGTTACGCACTTCGTAATATCGACTTAAACGCTAAGTTCAATGATCCAGCGACGTCGATTGAGTCAGCAAAAATTGGCTTGAATACGTTTGAGTTCGATAAGGTAAACCAACTGACTTACGCTGTAATCGGTAATGCAGCTGGCCTTGACCTTGATCTTAAAGGTGGCG
Source organism: Vibrio sp. 10N.261.51.A4 (assembly GCF_041471945.1). Classification (NCBI taxonomy): domain Bacteria; kingdom Pseudomonadati; phylum Pseudomonadota; class Gammaproteobacteria; order Vibrionales; family Vibrionaceae; genus Vibrio; species Vibrio sp. 10N.261.51.A4. The sequence continues at coordinate 94,637 of NZ_JBFRPJ010000002.1, read as the reverse complement.
GTGAACTTACTGTTGATAGCGCGATTTCAAAAGTAACGCTGAACAAGTTAACGTTAGACTCAACATTCAAAGGCGACACGCTTCCTCAGTCTCCAATGAAAGTCGACATGCTGTCTGACTTAAGCTTCGATCTTAACAAGAGCCACCTGAGCTTTGTGTTAGAGAAGCTACAAGCTAACGCTATTGCATTAGACGGTAAAGCAGACGTAATCCTATCTGAAATACCAAAGGTTCGTTTCTCTCTTCATAGCCCGAATATTGATTTAGATGAATTCTTAGGCTTAGGCAATACAACAGAAACAGCGAGCACAGCGCCTTCTGGTTCTGCTGGTGGTTCAACGTCAAGTTCTGGTAGTTCAGATCCAGCTAAAGAAGTGGAACCTGATCTGTCGGCTCTGAAAACGTTAGACGTGAAAGGTGACATCACGATTGATAAGTTCAAGGCGAACAACGCGAAGATGCAGAATGTTAAAACCGCATTTTCGGTTAACCGTGGTATCGCAGAGCTAACCTCATTCACCTCGAATCTTTACCAAGGTTCTATTTCTGCTACTGCAAAGTTAGACGCTCGTAAAACACCAGCGACTTACACGGCTAAGAAGAAAATCAAAGGCGTGAAAGTACAACCGTTACTGGTTGATGTTGCAGATAACGATATGCTGGAAGGTACCGGTAATATTGATGTCAACGTGAAAGGTAAGAGTCTAACTCCGACGGGTATCAAGAAAAACCTAGTCGGTACTATCGCGATTAACTTTGAAGATGGTGCAGTTAACGGCATCAACGTAGCTCAACTGATTCGAGAAAACTACGCTAAGATCAAGGGCGAGAAAGTTGAAAGCACAAATGAAGCTCAAAAAACGGACTTCAGTGCAATGAAAGCGACGCTGAAAGTGGATAAAGGTTGGGTTTCAACTAACGACTTATCAGCACAGTCGCCACTGTTACGTGTGACAGGTCAAGGTAAAGCAAACTTCATCAATGAAACGGTCGACTTCCTTGTGCGTACATCAATTGTGGGTTCACTTGAAGGTCAGGGCGGTAAGAGCATCGACGACCTGAAAGATGTGACTATCCCAATTAAGGTAACAGGTCAGTGGGCAGCCCCGAAATTTGCACTTGTTTTTGATGATGTATTGAAACAGAAAGCACAGAAAGAAATTGATCGTGGTTTAGAAAAGTTAGACGAAAAGTATGGTGACAAGATCAAAGATGAGAAAACAAGAGACGCAGTAAACGGTCTACTAAAAGGTTTGTTTAACTAGTCTTCATCTCATTTAAAAATGAACAAAGTGCCACTCCTGTTGTAGGAATGGCGCTTTTTATTTTTGGCTCGATAATACTCAAGAGAGATTCCCTATGACACTCGTCCCTCGCTCTAGGGAATGACGATAGGCCGTCGTCCTTTGTTCAAGAGCGTAACGGCCTAGTGGTCGTCATCCTCGAGAGGGAAGAATGACCGAGTCGGGGATCTCTGGTTGAAGGTGATTACCAGTCAACGCCTTGTAGCGCTTTAACACCAGATTCAAAAGCGTGTTTCACATTGCGAACTTCAGATACTGTATCTGCTATCTCAGTAAGAGTACGGTGCGCGCCACGACCTGTAATGATGACAGACTGCATCTTCGGGCGGTTATTCAACGCCTCAACCACTTCATCGAGTTCGATGTAACCGTAGCTAACCATGTAAGTCAGTTCATCAAACAGAATCACATCGATCGACTCATCAGCCAGCATGCGTTGGCACTCTTTCCATACACGCTGCGCAGCTTCAATATCTTGCGCTTTGTTCTGAGTTTCCCAAGTAAAGCCTGTGCCCATGACTTGGAACTCGACATCAAGCTTTTGCAGAACGTTTTTTTCGCCGTTATCCCAGGTACCTTTAACAAACTGAGCAACGGCGCATTTCTTACCATGACCAACTGCACGTGTAATCGTACCAAAACCGGATGTTGATTTACCTTTACCGTTACCCGTGATGACCAGCAATAGGCCTTTTACTTCTTGTGCTGCAGCGACACGTGCATCGACTTGTTCTTTTACTTTCTGTTGTCTTGCTTTGTGGCGTTGTTCTTTGTTGTCTTCAGTCGACATAACAAATCCTTTTAAGTTGTGATTGCGTCTATCATAGCCTAACTTAACGATAGCAAAAACCATCGGAAGAACAGGTGATTAGGGATGAAAAAGATACTCGTAGTTTGTATGGGGAATATTTGCCGCTCGCCAACAGGTGAAGCGGTGCTAAGGAAGAAAGCGCAACAGCTGGATATTGATGTTGTGGTCGACTCTGCGGGGACGATTGGTTTTCATCAAGGCAACCCGCCAGACTCGCGATCCAAATCTGCAGGAGAGAAGCGAGGCTACAGCTTTAAGGGGATTACTTCTCGTAAAGTGGTAGATAATGACTTCGAAGAATTTGACCTGATACTCGCGGCCGATAGGGCGAATTTAGACGACTTAATGAGCCAATGCCCAGTTCACCTCCAATACAAGCTCGCATTATTTTTGAGCTTTGGAGAGTCACAATATCAAGAGATCCCCGATCCGTATTATGGTGAGGGAAATGGTTTTGAATTGGTGTTGGATTTAATCGAAGAGTCTAGCGAAGCGATACTGCGTTCGATGTAGTGTAGGAACAATGTACGTCGTTTTGTTATCAGCGTAAGGGCTGACCGAGAGGTATAAAAAAGGCCGACATTGAATGTCGGCCTCTCTAAATCTAACTTAAAGCTACAGCTAAGATTACTTAGACATTACTTTGTAGATTGGGTCTTCTGCAACGTTCGCTTCAACTAAGCTACCTGCTTTGTGCAGCATAGCAACACAGTCTTGGCTTAGGTGGCGAAGGTGAAGTGTTTTACCTAGCGCCGCGTAACGGTCAGCAATCGTGTCGATCGCTTCAATTGCAGAGTGGTCAGTCACGCGTGAGTTTGCGAAATCAACGATTACATCTTGTGGATCGTTGTATGCGTCAAACAACTCTAGGAAGTTAGCCGTTGAACCAAAGAAGATTGGGCCGTTAACTTTGTACTCTTTTGAGCCTTCAGCGTTTACTGATGTATCTGCGTAGATGTGTTTAGCATGTTGCCAAGCAAACATTAGCGCAGAAGCGACAACACCAACACCTACTGCCACAGCAAGATCAGTCAGTACTGTTACTACGGTAACAAGAACGATAACGAAGAAGTCTTGTTTAGGAACGCGACGCGCAAGCTTGAAGGTTGCCCATTCAAATGTGCCGATAACAACCATGAACATTACGCCCACAAGTGCTGCTAGAGGAATCATTTCAATCAGTGCAGAACCGAACAGGATGAACATCAGTAGTGCAACTGCGGCGACGATACCTGAAAGACGACCACGACCACCTGAGTTTACGTTGATCATCGATTGACCGATCATCGCACAACCACCCATCGCACCGAATACAGAACACGTTACGTTAGCCATACCTTGACCAACACATTCACGGTTAGATTGACCACGAGTGTTTGTCATTTCGTCTAGTACTGTCAGTGTCAGCAGAGATTCAATCAGGCCGATAGCCGCAAGGATAATTGCGTAAGGCAGGATGATCTGTAGTGTATCTAAAGAAAACGGAACAGCAGGAATTGAGAATGTTGGAAGAGAGCCCGCTAGCGTAGCAGCTTCGTCACCAGACATTGTACGTAGGAAGTCGACAACAGTGCGAGTTTCAAGGTCAAGACCCACAACCAAAGCCGTTACTGTAACAATAGCAACTAATGAAGATGGTACTGCTGTTGTTAGCTTAGGTAGGAAGTGGATGATAGCCATTGTAAGGGCTACTAGACCTAGCATTAGTGTCATTTGACCGCTTGGTAACCAAGTCAACGCACCTGTTACGTCTGGCGCTTTAAATTGACCAAGTTGAGCTAGGAAGATAACAATGGCCAAACCGTTCACGAAACCAATCATTACTGGGTGTGGAACGATACGGATAAATTTACCTAGTTTAAATACACCTGCTGCAATTTGCAGAAGGCCAGCCAGCATAACGGCTGCGAATAGGTATTGAACACCATGGGTTGCCACTAGGCTCACCATTACAACGGCCATTGCGCCGGTTGCGCCAGAAATCATACCTGGACGGCCGCCAAAGACAGAAGTGATTAAACCTACGATGAATGCTGCATAAAGACCAACCATTGGGTCAACGCCAGCAACAAAGGCGAATGCTACAGCTTCAGGTACCAGAGCCAGGGCTACTGTAAGACCTGAAAGCACGTCATTCTTTACAGAGTGCTTTGAAAATTGTGGGAATTCGAACATGTTTGCTCAGCTATGCTTAAGATGGATTTACCGACACGGGTGTATTGCGTAGCCAAACAGTGATGGAAAAGAGCGGCAATAGCGAAGTGTCGAAAAGATAAGTGCGCGAATGCTACCCAAAAATGTGATTAAGTTCAAGGTTGAACCTAACTTTGAGTAATATATCTGTTAATTTTTATTCGATTAGTAGATATGAAAAAGGCTGCTTTAATAAGCAGCCTTTGATTCTATTTACTCGCGATTACCTATCAGTAATCACTAGTAGTTTGGCTTAGTCATCGCCGCGCCAGCTTTGTTCGACGCTGCCTGACTGCCTGCACCTTTCGATACAAAACGTTCAGTGCGGAACGGAGCTGCAATCACTTCAATCTCTTTGATCTCTTGAGGACCAGGAGCTTTAGTCATTGGTGAACCGGCTTGCTTCTTAGCAACAGCTGCCTTTGGTGCCGCTTTAGGAGCTTCTGCTTTAACAACAGGTGCTTCTTCAACTTTTGCACTTTCAGCTTTAGGCGCTTCAGCTTCAACAACTGGTGTTGCTTCTGCTTGCACAGCTTCTGCTACAACAGGCGCTTCAACTTTCGTCGCTTCTGCAATCACTGGAGCTTCAACTTTCGCGGTTTCAACAACCACTGGTGCTTCTTCAACGACTGCAGGAGCTTCAACTACAGCAGGAGTCTCAGCTACTTGAGCTTCAACAGCAGCATCTTCACGACGGATGATAACTTTACCCATTGCAAGCTCTGGACATGCGAAGCCGCCAGTCATTGCTACGTTGCTTTGTTGTGCCGTCTCTAGAGCAACATTCTGCTCTTGAACAGATGTTTGATCTTCAGCTGCTACTTGAACTTCAGCCACTTCAGGCTTTGCCTGCTTGTGGTGAGGTTTTGGAATGAAGCGAGGCATCACTTTACCCATAGCCATCTCTGGAGAAGCTACACCACCTTTACGTAGGCGGAATGGGTTAGGGCGACGATCACGACCGCGACGACGACGTTGACCACTTGCACGTAGGTGACGTGGAGAACGACGGTTACGACGTTGTTTCGGCTCTTCCTGTTCAGTTTGCTCTGCATTCGCTTGAGTTGCTTCTACTTGTTCCGCAACTTTTTGCTCTTGAGCTACTGACTGTTCTTTTGAAACAGATAGTTCTTTAGCAGCAACCTGCTCTTTTGAAGCGTTATCTTCAGCTTGAGCTTGTTGGTCTTTAACACGAACTTGCTTGTTCAGTTTACGACGCTGACGACGCTCTTTAATCTTAGCTGCTTTCGCTTCAGGTTTAGCCTTAGGCGCTTCCGGTTTACCAGCTTGTGCTTCTGCTGCTAGCTGTAGACCTTCTTCTGCTAATTTAGATGGTGCTTGCTCTTCGCGTTGCTTCTGCTCATCACGTGGCTTGTTGCGACGGTCTTGCTTAGGCTTGCGAGGCTGACGAGTTTGCTGTGGAGCTGCTTCTTTTTGCTCTTCAGGCTTCTCATCACGAGCTGGCTTACGGCGGCGTTTGTTGTCACGGTTTTCGTTACGATTGTCACCACGTTCACCACGGTCGTTACGCTGTTCGCCACGCTCACCACGTTGGTTACGACGACGGTTATCGTTACGATCACGGCGTTGACGGTTGCCGTTGTTACGATTGTTTTTAGGTTTTTCTTCTTCTTTCTTCTCTTCTTCTTTTTTCTCTTCTTGAGTTGAAGAGCCAAATAAGAAGCTACCGATAGCTTTGAAGAAACGACCAATTAGGCCTGGTTCTTGAGTCGCTGCTGGTTCAGCTTTCTTCTCTTCTACAGCTTTAGGTGCTGGAGCAGGAGTTGGTGCTGATTGAGCAGGAGCTGCGAAGCCTTTCAGAGCAGGTTCTTCGATCTTCTTAGGACGAATAGTCTGTTCAGCAGGCTCTTTGCTTTCCGCTTCTTTTAGAGCTTCTAGCTTGTTAGGCAGCAAGTAAGATAGTAGATCGAACTCTTCACCTTCACGAACACGGATAACCTCAAAATGCGGCGTTTCCATGTCTGAGTTAGGAACAACAGTGATCTTAACTTCTTGGTTCTTCTCGATGTGGTTTACTGAGCGACGTTTTTCGTTCAGAAGGTAAGAAGCGATTGGAACAGGCACAACAGCAAGTACTTGTGCTGTGTTGTCTTTTAGAGCTTCTTCTTCAATCAAACGTAGAACAGAAAGTGCTAGAGATTCGTTATCACGAACAACACCAGTACCTGTACAACGAGGACAAATGTGGTGGCTTGCTTCTGCTAGTGATGGGCTCAAACGTTGACGAGACATCTCTAGAAGACCAAAGCGAGAAATACGACCAATCTGAACACGTGCGCGATCTAAACGAACGGCATCACGTAGACGGCTTTCTACTTCGCGTTGGTGGCGAACCGGGGTCATATCGATAAAGTCGATTACAACAAGACCACCTAGGTCACGTAGACGTAATTGACGTGCAATTTCATCGGCAGCTTCTAGGTTAGTGTTAAGTGCTGTTTCTTCAATATCGCCGCCCTTTGTTGCACGAGCAGAGTTGATATCGATAGAAGTCAGTGCTTCTGTTGGGTCGATTACGATAGAACCACCAGATGGAAGACGAACTTCACGTTGGAAAGCAGATTCGATCTGGCTTTCAATCTGGTAATGGCTGAATAGTGGCACTTCACCATCGTATTTCTTAACGCGATTCATGAAATCTGGGCGTATTAATTGAATGTGCGCTTGTGCACGTTCAAAAATAGTATTGCTGTCGATTAGAATCTCGCCAATATCACGACGTAGGTAGTCACGAATTGCGCGAACAATAACGTTACTCTCTTGGTGAATTAGGAAAGGAGCTGTATTTGAATCAGAAGCTTGCTTGATAGCGCCCCAATGGTTCAATAGAACATTCAGGTCCCACTCTAGCTCTTCTGCGCTTTTGCCAACACCCGCTGTACGCACGATTAAGCCCATACCTTGAGGAAGCTCAAGAGTGCTTAATGCTGCTTTCAGTTGAGTGCGTTCATCACCTTCGATACGACGAGAAATACCGCCAGCACGAGGGTTATTAGGCATAAGAACTAAGTAACTACCAGCCAAAGAGATGAAAGTTGTCAGTGCAGCACCTTTGCTACCACGTTCTTCTTTCTCTACTTGTACGATTACTTCTTGGCCTTCTTTTAGCACTTCTTTAATGCTAGGACGGCCTTGGTATGTATAACCTTCAGGGAAGTATTCGCGGGCAATTTCTTTAAGAGGGAGGAAACCGTGACGTTCTGCGCCGTAATCAACGAATGCCGCTTCTAGGCTTGGTTCAATACGGGTAATACGTCCTTTGTAGATATTCGCTTTCTTTGACTCGTGACCTGGACTTTCGATATCTAGATCGAACAGTCGTTGGCCATCAACCAAAGCGACACGCAACTCTTCTTTTTGAGTTGCGTTAATTAACATTCTTTTCATTTAGAAGTTCTCATTGTCTTTTCTTATTTTCATCATTGTTCTTATCGCTTTATTTCGTTTCTCATGGTGCCAGATCCCATGGCTTTATCGGTGCAGCCTCCCGGCTGGAGAGGGATGCTCTGGGGCACGTCAGTCATCATAGGGAGTTAGCCTATGATCCGCGATGTGGCGGTGAATACTCAACATGAGTGTACGTGAGTAGAGCGATAAGGAACTCAGTTGACCGTGTCTTACGCCGATTGCAGCACTGTCTAATCTGAGTTATCTACTCATTTACTTGCTTATGAATGGTTAGCTGTTTAAATAATAGTCAAACCACTGATAGCAGCTGTGAACTATAGCAGCGGTCGGTAAACACAGCAATCTGCTTTGTCGGAATGCTGTAAAAAAAACAGTTTTTGTTTGGGTTTTGATAGCTCTAACTCACTGTCTATAAATAATTTATCAATTGATATTTTAATTTGCAGGAATCTTGGTGCTTTTTTGTTCGAAGAATCAAAGAAATATAGAACTTCGGCGACCATTTTGGGATAGATCGGTAAGGATTAGGGATAAATAAGTTCGGAATAGGGCTAAGAAAATCTCAATTATCAAAAGTGACAGTGATACAATAACGCAATGAGCGAAATTAGAACCCAAGTCCAATTCGTCGACATTGACGAAGATATGGCTGGTCAGCGTATTGATAACTTCTTACGCAACCAATTAAAAAACATCCCGAAAAGCATGATTTACCGAATCGTGCGTAAAGGCGAAGTCCGCGTAAATAAAAAACGCATTAAGGCTGAGTACAAACTAAAAGCTGGCGATTTAGTTCGTATCCCTCCGGTTACTATTGAAGAGAAAACAGAAGAGAACGTGCCGAGCACGAAACTCAACAAGGTTTCAGAATTAGAACAGTGCATCATTTATGAAGATGATCACATGCTAATTCTTAACAAACCGTCTGGCACTGCTGTTCATGGTGGTAGCGGATTAAAATTTGGCGCGATTGAAGCATTACGTGCTCTTCGCCCTGATGCTCGTTTTCTTGAATTAGTGCACCGTATCGATAGAGATACGTCTGGCATTTTGCTTGTTGCTAAGAAGCGCTCGGCGCTAAGACACCTTCAAGCACAGTTCCGTGAAAAAACGGTTCAAAAATACTACTTCGCTTTAGTTATGGGCGAATGGAAGAACAGCTGCAAAGTCGTCAACGCACCTTTGTTGAAAAATGAAGTGAACAGCATTGTTCGAGTTAACCCGAATGGTAAAGCTTCTGAAACCCGTTTTAAGGTTTTAGAAAAATTCCAAGAGGCGACGTTGATTCAAGCAAGCCCAATTACAGGCCGAACACACCAAATTCGTGTGCACGCTCAGTATACTGGTCACCCAATTGCTTGGGATGATCGCTACGGTGATCGTCGTTTTGACGCTTACACGGGTAAGGTTGGTCTTGATCGTCTGTTCCTACATGCAGCAAACATCAAGTTCACACACCCAGGTAGTGAAGAGAAGATGGATATCTCGGCGCCAATGGAAAGAAGGCTAGAGAAAGCCCTAACTGGTTTACGTAAGCTTTAAGAAGATACGAGATACGAAGGTATAGAGTGCCTCAAATTTGTTCTTCAGTATCCATAAATGAGAAAGGTTGACGAATATCGTCAACCTTTTTTGTTTTCATCTGTTGTAGAAGATCCCCAAGTCGCTCGTTCCTCGCTCTTGAGGATGACGACTTTTTAAAATCACGCTCTATATCATTAGTTGGTTAGATAAAATTGCGTGTTCCGCCATTCCCTAGACTGACGAAGGAAGGTGTAGGGAATCTCTAACAAAGAGAGCGTATCCGTTATAGTACACCCATTCCTTGCGCTTCTAACATATCGACTAGATCGATCAGCGGTAAGCCGATCAAAGTATTTGGGTCTTTCCCTTCCATCTGTTTAAACAACGCGATGCCTAACCCTTCACACATAAAGCTACCTGCGCAGTAATAAGGCTGCTCTTTTTCAACATAACTAATGATCTGTTGCTTAGTTAAATCGCGGAAATGCACTACAAAGGTGTCGAGACGTGTGTCAGCTTCATTGGTTTCGTTGTTCCAAACCGAAAGCCCAGTATAAAAAGTAATGCTCTTGCCGCTTTGACGAGATAACTGCTCGATCGCTTTTTCTCGAGTGTGAGGCTTACCAATGATCTCTCCATCAATTACGCAAACCTGATCAGAACCAATGACTAAGCTAGGTTGCTCCACAACACAAGACTTAGCTTTGGTCTCAGCAAGGCGCATCACCAACTGTTGTGGTGTCTCTTCTGGAAGTGGCGTTTCATCGCAGTCAGGCTTCGCTGTGACAAAGTCTAACTGTAGTTTTTTGAGGATCTCTTGCCTAAATGGAGATGTAGAAGCTAAAACTAGTTGGTAATTTCTCATTTTAATTTACAATTCGTGTAAGCATTTAGTTCAGGATAACGTAACTTATCCTGCTATTCATAATGCTCTGAACAGGAAAGGTAGGAAAGTACATTTTTTTTGCCATTTCCTTTGACTAAACACGATTTGGAAGATAAGATTCGCGCCCTATGCAAAAGGAAAAAATACCGCGTACAGTTGATCCGGCAAGAACGGCTCAAAAACGACTCGATATGGATGGTATCATTCAAGTCAGTCTTTTAAAGCGTTTAACCGAAACAACTGAAGGCGTAAAACGTGACGCGCAAGTCTCAATGTCATTTGGGCTTGATGAACAACGATTAGTCGTTATCTCTGGTAAAGCTAACGTCGAAGTCGATTTAGAGTGTCAACGTTGTAATGAGGTTTTCGCACATGAGTGCGATGTCCAATTTACTTATACTCCTGTTTACAGCGAGAAAAGTGAAGAGGAAGCACCGGAAGAGTACGATTTGGTAGATCTGAACGAGTACGGTGAGTTAGACCTGATTCAATTAGTTGAAGACGAGTTCATCCTTGGATTGCCACAAATAGCAATGCACGACGATGCGAAATGTAGCGTTAACTCAAATAACTTGGTGTTTGGTGAACTTCCTGAAGAAATTGAGGAAGATAAAAAGCCGAATCCATTTGATGTTTTAAAAAGCTTAAAGAAGTAATTGCTTCTTTAAGAATTTACATAGGAGTAGGGTCAATGGCCGTACAAAAGAGCAAGAAATCACGTTCAATGCGTGGCATGCGTCGTTCACACGATGCGCTAACTACAGCTGCACTTTCTGTAGACGCAACTTCAGGTGAAACTCACCTACGTCACAACGTGACTGCCGAAGGTTTCTACCGCGGCAAAAAGGTTATCAACAAGTAAGGTTGACCTTTGCAAAATCTAACCGTTGCGCTTGATGCAATGGGCGGGGACTTCGGTCCTCGTGTAACAGTGCCTGCCGCCGTGCAGGCACTGTCGTATTTCCCAGAGCTAAAAGTCATTCTAATAGGTGATCGAAACGCGATCACATCTCAATTATCTTCATTAGGTCGAATGCCTGATTCTCGTTTGAGTATCCAGCATTGTGATCGAATCATTTCCAATTCTGAAAAACCTTCACTAGCCTTACGTAATAGTCAGGGTAGCTCTATGCGTGCCGCTATCGATCTGGTTGCCGAATCACAGGCTGATGCTTGTGTGAGTGGTGGTAACACTGGCGCATTGATGGCTTTATCCCGTTTCAGACTCAAGCTTCTTCCCGGTATTGATAGGCCTGCATTGGTTTCAGCTTTGCCTACTGCATCCGGAAATCGCACATGGATGCTTGATTTAGGGGCGAACGTTTCTAGTGACGCAGATTCACTGTTTCAGTTTGCTGTCATGGGCAGTGCATTAGCAGAACAACATTTAGGTCGCGCACCACGTGTCGCTATCTTGAATATCGGTGCAGAAGAAATTAAAGGCAATGACCTTGTAAAACGATGCGCTGAAATGTTGTCTAATACTCAGTCTGTGAACTTCATAGGCTATATTGAAGGTAATCAATTACTTCAAGATGCTGCTGATGTCGTCGTATGTGATGGTTTTGTGGGCAATGTCTGCTTAAAAACGTGCGAAGGTACGGCTCAGCTCTTTATTGATAAGCTAAAAACGCGCATGATGGCTTCAACAATAAAGGGTTGGATAGCCAGAATGCTGTTTTCTGAGCTATTTACTGAATTAAAAACCTTGAACCCCGACCAGTATAACGGCGCAAGTTTGTTAGGATTGCGCGGCATTGTCATTAAAAGTCATGGAAGTGCTGATGTGTCTGCAGTCGTCAACGCGATTGGTGAAGCAGTACACGAGGTCAAACGACAAGTCCCCAGCCGCATTAGCGATCGTTTGGAAGCGGTTTTACTCGAGAGGCATTATTAGTCTTCATGTATAGCAAAATTTTAGGTACTGGCAGCTACTTGCCATCTCAGGTGCGTACTAACGCAGACTTAGAGAAAATGGTAGAGACTAGCGATGAGTGGATCGTTGCTAGAACGGGTATTAAAGAGCGTCGTATTTCAGCGGAAAACGAAACCGTTGCTGATATGGCGTTTTACGCTGCTGAAAATGCCATTGAAATGGCAGGTATCGACAAAGAAGAGATTGATTTAATCATCGTTGCGACAACCAGCAGTAGCCACACATTCCCGTCTTCGGCATGTCAGGTACAAGGCAAGCTTGGTATCAAAGGCTGCCCTGCGTTTGATTTGGCTGCAGCGTGTTCTGGTTTTGTCTACGCACTGTCTGTTGCTGATCAACACATCAAGACTGGCATGTGTAAGAACGTTTTGGTAATTGGTGCGGATGCACTGTCAAAAACCTGTGATCCGACTGACCGCTCTACTATCATCCTATTTGGTGATGCAGCAGGCGCGGTGGTTGTAGGCGCAAGCGAAGAGCCAGGTATTTTGTCTACTCATATTTACTCTGATGGTAAATACGGTGAGCTTCTAAGCCTAGAAGTACCAGAGCGCGGCGGTGATGCAGACAAATGGCTGCACATGGCGGGCAACGAAGTATTTAAAGTGGCGGTAACTCAGCTTTCTAAGCTAGTTAAAGACACCTTAGCGGCGAACAATATGGATAAGTCAGAGCTTGATTGGTTAGTTCCACACCAAGCGAACTACCGTATTATCTCGGCAACCGCTAAAAAGCTGACGATGTCGCTTGATCAAGTAGTGATTACTCTTGATAAGCACGGCAACACGTCAGCAGCTACCGTACCAACGGCCCTAGATGAGGCTGTTCGCGACGGGCGAATTAAACGTGGTCAAACGCTTCTACTTGAAGCATTTGGCGGCGGCTTCACTTGGGGTTCTGCGTTAGTTAAATTCTAACCCTAAGCGATAATCAACAAACAAGGCACATAACTTATGTGCCTTATTCAATTTTTTGCTTTGCTTAAAGGAAAATTACAATGAGCAAATTTGCTATCGTATTCCCAGGCCAAGGCTCTCAAGCTATCGGTATGCTTGCTGACCTAGGCGAACAGTATGATGTTGTTAAAAAGACATTTGCTGAAGCTTCAGAAGCACTTGGTTACGATCTATGGGCATTGGTTCAAGATGGTCCTGTAGAAAATCTAAATGAAACTTTTCGCACTCAACCGGCTCTATTAACAGCGTCTGTTGCAATTTGGCGTGTATGGCAAGAGCTTGGCCTAGAGCAACCTGTAAATCTAGCAGGTCACAGCCTAGGTGAATATTCTGCACTTGTATGTGCCGGCGTTATCGACTTTAAAGAAGCGATCAAGCTGGTTGAACTACGTGGTCAACTGATGCAAGAAGCGGTTCCTGCAGGTGTTGGTGCAATGTACGCAATCATCGGTCTAGACGATGAAGCGATTGCTAAAGCGTGTGAAGAAGCTGCGCAAGACGAAGTTGTGTCTCCAGTTAACTTTAACTCTCCTGGCCAAGTTGTTATCGCGGGTAACAAAGCTGCAGTAGAGCGTGCTGGTGCACTTTGTAAAGAAGCGGGCGCTAAGCGTGCACTTCCGTTACCTGTTTCTGTGCCGTCTCACTGTGCACTGATGAAGCCAGCAGCAGATAAGCTAGCAGTGGCTCTAGAAGCTCTAGAGTTCAACACGCCAGCATTGCCTGTTATCAATAACGTTGATGTTATTGCTGAAACAGACCCTGCAAAAATTAAAGACGCACTTGTTCGTCAGCTATACAGCCCAGTTCGTTGGACTGAAGGTGTACAAGCGATGAATGAGCAAGGCGTTGAGAAGCTACTTGAATTAGGCCCTGGTAAAGTTCTTACTGGTCTAACAAAACGAATCGTAAAAACTATGACAGCTGCTGCAGTTAATGATACTGCATCACTAGAAGCTGCTAAGTAAATAACCACTTAATAGAGAAGTTATGATGAATTTAGAAGGCAAAGTTGCACTAGTTACAGGCGCAAGCCGTGGCATCGGTCGTGCAATCGCTGAACTTTTAGTTGAGCGTGGTGCTAAAGTTATCGGTACTGCGACATCTGAAGGCGGCGCAGCTGCAATCAGCGAGTACCTTGGTGAGAACGGTAAAGGTCTTGCTCTTAATGTAACGGATACTGACTCAATTGCTGCTACACTGAAAACCATCAACGATGAATTCGGTGCGATTGACATTCTAGTTAACAACGCAGGTATCACTCGTGATAACCTACTGATGCGTATGAAAGACGACGAATGGAATGACATCATCGATACTAACCTAACTCCTATCTTCCGCATGTCTAAAGCTGTATTGCGTGGCATGATGAAGAAGCGTCAAGGTCGTATAGTAAACGTTGGTTCTGTAGTAGGTACAATGGGTAACGCTGGTCAAGCTAACTACGCAGCTGCAAAAGCAGGCGTAATTGGTTTTACTAAATCAATGGCTCGTGAAGTTGCGTCTCGTGGCGTTACAGTGAACACTGTAGCTCCTGGTTTCATCGAAACTGACATGACTAAAGCGCTAAATGATGACCAACGTGCAGCAACTTTGGCGAATGTACCAGCAGGTCGACTAGGTGACCCTCGCGAAATCGCTGAAGCTGTGGTATTTTTGGCGTCACCTGCGGCAGCTTATATCACAGGTGAAACACTTCACGTCAATGGCGGTATGTACATGGTGTAAATTATGTGCAACATTTGTGCATGATTTAAGTCAAGATCATACGTAATTTCGGTTAAAATCGTGAAAATTGTGGTTTGACCAGAAAAGTTGACCTTGCAACTTTCAATAGATTGAATAAACTACGGAAAACATCGCATAAAGCGAACTCTGTAAAGGAAAAGAAAAAATGAGCAACCTCGAAGAACGCGTAAAGAAAATCATTGTTGAACAGCTAGGTGTAGACGAAGCTGAAGTTAAAAACGAAGCTTCTTTCGTTGATGACCTAGGTGCAGATTCTCTAGACACAGTAGAGCTAGTAATGGCTCTAGAAGAAGAATTTGACACTGAAATCCCAGATGAAGAAGCTGAGAAAATTACTACTGTTCAAGCAGCTATCGATTACGTAACTAGCGCTCAGTAATAATCTCTCCCAGGCGGTCACCTCGACCGCCTGTGTTTTATCTAACTCATCTATCCTCATCTTAAATCACCTCAATCCCCGGAGTGTAAAATCGTGTCCAAGCGTCGTGTAGTTGTCACTGGCATGGGTATGTTGTCACCGGTAGGCAACACTGTAGAATCTTCTTGGAAAGCCCTGCTAGCTGGTCAAAGTGGTATCGTTAATATCGATCATTTTGATGCAACCAATTTCTCAACTCGTTTTGCAGGTCTAGTTAAAGACTTTAACTGCGAAGAGTATATGACTAAAAAAGATGCTCGTAAGATGGACTTGTTCATCCAGTACGGCGTCGCAGCAGGTATTCAAGCTTTAGATGATTCAGCCCTAACTATTACTGAAGAAAACGCTCCACGTGTGGGTGTTGCTATCGGTTCTGGTATTGGTGGTCTTGGTTTGATCGAAGCCGGTCACCAAGCTCTAACTGAAAAAGGCCCTCGTAAGATCAGCCCGTTCTTCGTACCGTCGACGATCGTGAATATGATTGCTGGTCACATGTCTATCATGCGTGGCCTACGCGGTCCAAACATCGCGATTTCTACTGCATGTACGACTGGCCTACATAACATTGGTCACGCGGCTCGTATGATTGCATACGGCGATGCAGACGCAATGCTAGCGGGTGGTGCTGAAAAAGCATCAACTCCACTAGGTATGGGCGGTTTTGGTGCGGCTAAAGCACTTTCTACTCGTAACGATGAGCCTCAAAAAGCTTCTCGTCCATGGGACAAAGGCCGTGATGGCTTCGTTCTTGGCGACGGTGCAGGCATGATGGTTCTTGAAGAGTACGAACATGCGAAAGCTCGTGGCGCTAAGATTTACTGTGAGCTAGTTGGCTTCGGTATGTCGGGTGACGCTTACCACATGACATCTCCAAGTGAAGATGGCTCTGGTGGCGCACTAGCAATGGAAGCGGCTATGCGTGATGCTGGCATTACTGGTGAACAAATCGGTTATGTAAACGCACACGGTACTTCGACTCCTGCAGGTGACGTAGCGGAAGTTAAGGGCATCAAGCGTGCTCTTGGCGAAGCAGGCAGCAAGCAAGTATTGGTTTCTTCTACGAAATCAATGACAGGCCACCTTCTAGGTGCTGCTGGTTCTGCTGAAGCTATCATCACGGCTATGTCTCTGGTTGACCAAATTGTTCCACCAACAATCAACCTAGATGATCCTGAAGAAGGCTTAGATATTGACTTAGTACCTCACACTGCGCGTGAAGTTAGCAACATGGAATATGCTGCATGTAACTCATTCGGTTTCGGTGGTACAAACGGCTGTTTGATCTTCAAAAAGATTTAATCATCTTATTAAAGACGTAAACACTCGTAGATAGTCACAATTAGACTTGTTTTTAAACGGCTTGATGCTTTAGCATTGAGCCGTTTCTTTTTATGGGGAAAAACATGTTTTGGGTTGATGGAGAAAGCCAGCAAACTATCGATATTTTGGATCGCTCGTTTCAGTACGGAGACGGCTGTTTTACGACAATGCTCGTAAGTGATGGTGAGATACAACATCTTCACGATCATCAGCACCGTGTCGACGAGTGCCTTAAAGCACTACGCATTTCTGCTCTTGATTGGGATGTTGTTAGTCTTTGGCTCGATACTGCGCTTCAACACATCCAACATAACGCTCTTCATGGCACAAAGAGCCTTGATGGTTCAAAGAAGCTCCATAACGCCAACAAGCCTCATAATCAAAAAGCAGGGATCAAGCTGCACGTTAGTCGTGGAGCGGGTGGGCGTGGCTACAGTACCAAGAATATCGCCAAGCCGACAATCACCATCAGTACCTTTGATTACCCAAGCCATTATTCAGCGTGGCAAGACTCCGGTGTTGAACTCGGTATCTGCCATCAAGCGCTAGGTTTGAGCCCACTACTGGCTGGCCATAAGCACAATAATCGCCTTGAGCAGATTTTGATGAAAGATGAAATGGATCAAGCTAATGAAGTGGATGGTGTGGTTCTTGATATATCGGGCAATGTGATTGAAACCACCATGGCCAATCTGTTCTGGCGCAAAGGTCAGTCGATATACACACCTCAACTCACTCAAAGTGGTGTCGCGGGGGTTATGCGTAAGCAAGTGTTAACCGCGCTGAATCAGGCTGAACTTTCCGTTACAATTAGTGACTACTGCTTATCTCAACTCATGCAAGCTGATGAGGTTTTCATGACAAACTCCATTTTAGGGGTTGCCCCAGTTACCCGTATTAGTGATACCCAATTTAACATTGGAACCGTTACTCGTAGCCTTCAAGGACAACTAAACTCGTGATCAAAAAGTTATTTATTTTTATTATCTTGTGCTTAATTGCAGCCGGTGCTGCTGGTTTTTATGTTTACAACCAAGCGCAAGATAACCTGAAACAAGTTATTCAATTAGAAAAACCACAAGTCGTGACTGTTGCTTCAGGTAGCAGCTTTAACCGCGTTCTAGCCCAGTTGATTAACGAGGGGCTGTTTGAGGCTTCTCCTTACGAGAAATTAATCCGTAAGTTACATCCTGAGCTTGTAGACGTAAAAGCGGGTACTTTCCTGCTTGAACCGGGTTTAACCTTAGAGCAAGCGCTACAGGTGCTTGTAGAAGGGAAAGAACACCAGTTTACTATTACCTTTGTTGAAGGCAGTCGTTTTGACGAATGGCTTGTTCAGCTAAAAGACAACGAATTCATTCAACAGACATTGGATGGCGTTTCTGAAAAAGAGATCGCTGAAAAGTTGGGTATTGAAAACGAAAAGCTAGAAGGTCTCTTCTTAGCAGAAACGTATCACTACACCTACGGCACCACTGATTTAGATTTGTTGAAGCGCGCGCATCGAGACCTAATGAGCGTGGTGAATGAAGAGTGGGAAAATCGAGCGGATAAGCTGCCTCTTAAATCGCCATACGAAGCGTTAATTCTTGCATCTATCATTGAGAAAGAGACCGCTGTTGCGTCAGAACGTGAGCGTGTTTCTTCTGTGTTTGTTAACCGTCTAAACAAGCGTATGCGTTTGCAAACTGACCCAACGGTTATCTATGGCATGGGTGACAGCTACGATGGCAACATCCGTAAGAAAGACTTACGCACGCCAACGCCTTACAACACCTATACAATGAGTGGCTTGCCACCGACACCTATCGCTATGGCAGGCAAAGCGTCTATCAACGCGGCGTTGAATCCAGAGAAGAGCAACTACTTGTATTTCGTTGCGAGTGGAACAGGTGGGCACGTATTTTCAAAGAGTTTGACTGAGCATAACCGTGCAGTGCGAGCTTACTTAAAGCAATTAAGAAAAAACAGATAAAGAAATAATTATGAATCAGTCGAAATTTATCGTGGTTGAAGGCCTTGAAGGCGCTGGCAAAAGCACAGCAATCAATGCCATCGTTGAGACATTAAAAGCATCGGGTGTTGAAGATATTGTTAATACTCGCGAGCCGGGTGGTACTGTCTTAGCTGAAAAGATGCGTTCATTGGTTAAAGAAGAGCACGAAGGCGAGAAGCTTCAAGACATGACTGAATTGCTGTTGATGTATGCAGCACGTGTTCAATTAGTCGAGAACGTCATCAAGCCGGCACTCGCCAATGGTCAATGGGTATTGGGTGATCGTCATGATATGTCTTCACAGGCATACCAAGGTGGTGGTCGCCAGATCGCGCGCACGACTATGGAATCACTGAAAGCAACCACGCTAGGCGGCTTTAAACCCGATCTAACGCTATATTTGGACCTAGACCCTAGAGTAGGGCTAGAGCGTGCTAGAGGCCGTGGTGAGCTTGATAGAATTGAAAAGATGGACATCTCATTTTTCGACCGCACGCGTGAGCGCTATCTAGAAATTGCAGAACAAGATGATTCTGTACTTGTGATTAACGCGCAGCAAGAAATTGAGCAAGTAGCCGCTGATATTAAAGTCGCGCTAACTGCTTGGCTCGACAAACAGTAGGTAGTCATGGCTGAAGTGTATTCTTGGCTCACACCGGTATGGAGTGAGTGGAAAAAAAGTCTCGATGCGGAGCGTTTTCCTAACTCTGTGATTGTTAATGCACCGGAAGGGCTCGGCGTTGATGCTTTGATTAGCCAACTTACCGACGCATTGATGTGCACGAACTATGAAAGCGAGTCGTGCGGGTTTTGCCACAGCTGTGAGTTAATGAAGTCGGGCAGTCATCCTGATTTTCATGTGATCTCACCCGAGAAAGAAGGTAAGTCGATCACGGTTGATCAAGTGCGTGCCAGTAACCGCTGGGCTCAAGAGTCTTCTCAGTTAGGTGGTTTGCGCGTTATTTTGCTTAACCCTGCTGAAGCAATGAACGAATCGGCTTCCAACGCACTATTGAAAACTCTGGAAGAGCCATCAAGCAAGTGCATCTTCATTCTGTCTACTCGTAACAGTAATCGCTTAATGCCGACTATTATTAGCCGTTGTCAGCAATTCAATGTGGTTAGTCCGCAGTTAGAGACAGCATCAGCGTGGTTAGATGGTGAAGTGGGCAAAGCGGTACCGCAGTATATTTTAGCACTCAATGACAACGCGCCTTTAAAAGCAAAAGCGATGTTTGAGCAAGGTGGCGTTGAAGCTTCAACAAAAGCGCTCGATGGCTTTGTGAATGTGATAAAAGGCACTCAACCTGACATGCTAAAGTTCTCTACAGAGCTTAGCAAAGACCCTTTGATTCAACTTGGCTGGCTTTGGCATCTATTGTCAGATGTACAGAAGCTGCATTTTGGTTTGGCGAATCAGGCTTTCACTCCGAGTGCGAAAGCACTGTGTGAGGCGATGTCTTATCAAAGTGCTTATGCAGCATCGAATAAACTGCTGACATTGATTGAGCAGTTAAAGCAACACCCTGGGCTCAATACGGAGCTACTCATAATGAATTGGCTGATAGCCACTTGCGAGGAAACATGTTCGTAGATTCCCACTGTCATTTAGACAAACTGGATTACCAAGATTTACACACCAGCGTAGAAGATGTGGTTAACAAGGCGAAGGCTGCTAATGTAGACCAATTGCTTTCTGTCGGTGTGACACTCGATTCGTTTGAAAATATGCTCGAGATGATCTCGCCGTTTGATAACGTTAAAGCCTCTTGTGGCGTTCACCCTCTCGATGTTGAAAGTGATTTCAGCCTAGAGACAATGCGTGAATACGCGAGCAACCCTAAGGTTGTGGCGATTGGAGAGACAGGTTTAGATTATCACTACCAACCAGAGACGGCGGAGCTGCAACAGCTACGATTTAAGCAGCATGTTGAGTTAGCCGTTGAGCTGAATAAACCTTTGATCATTCACACTCGTAACGCACGTGAAGACACATTAGCTATTTTACGTGATGGCGGAGCTGAGAAGTGTGGCGGTGTGATTCACTGCTTTACCGAAGATCAAGCATTCGCAGAAGCAGCAATGGAACTAGGTTTCTATATCTCAATTTCAGGCATTGTGACCTTTAAGCAGGCTACAGAACTTAAAGAAGTTGTTAAAAACCTACCGCTAAACAGGTTGCTGATCGAGACGGATTCGCCATACTTGGCGCCCATTCCATATCGTGGAAAGCAGAATCAGCCTGCATATGTCGTCGAAGTGGCGGCCTACATTGCGCAATTAAAAGGTGTGTCGATGAAAGAGGTTGCTGAACAAACAACCAAAAATTACCGAAAACTTTTTTTGCGATAAAAAACTAACTAAACAAATAAAAGGGAGCAAAAGCTCCCTTTTTGTGTTTTTGATCACCAAAAATACGTTTTTTTTTAATGTTTACGAATTATGTTGAACTTGAGAGCGCTAATTATAACATTTGTAATTTTGTTACTAAAAATAACATTCGCTCCTATTTTATTTACCCAGTAAAATAATAGGGCTCTTGAAAAATACTTATATATTTCAATGCATTAAACACTTGTAAAGCATTGCATTTCTAGATTTGACATGTGATCCAAGACGTGTTTTGAAACTAAATTTCGTAAGTGACTAGAAAGTTAGTTCCCCATCAATATATATTTAGCGGCAGAAAATATAATGCAATACATGGTTACATTTTCGCAGGGTGCTAACATATAGGCTACGGGGGTGTGCCGTTAGAACCCAATATAATTATTTTATCTTTATCAGGAGCATAAACATGTTTAAGAACCTTTTTGCTAGCCTGCAGAAAGTTGGTAAGTCTCTGATGCTTCCAGTATCAGTTTTACCAGTTGCGGGTATTTTGCTAGGTGTCGGTGCAGCAGATCTTCCTTTCATTCCAGAAATCGTTTCAAACTTAATGGAACAAGCTGGTGGTTCAGTATTCGGTCAAATGGCACTACTGTTCGCAGTAGGTGTTGCACTTGGCTTTACTAACAACGATGGTGTAGCGGGTCTAGCTGCTATCGTTGGTTATGGCATCATGACTGCTACACTTGGCGTAATGGCTGGTGTAATGGGCGTTGATAAAATCGATACTGGTGTACTAGGTGGTATCCTAGTCGGTGGTGTTGCTGCTTGGGCATTCAACCGTTTCTTCCGTATTCAACTACCAGAGTACCTTGGCTTCTTCGCTGGTAAGCGTGCTGTGCCAATCATCACAGGTTTCTCTGCGATTGGTCTAGCAATCCTACTATCTGTAGTATGGCCACCAGTTGGCGGCGCTATCTCTGCGTTCTCTGATTGGGCTGCTCACCAAAACCCACAAGTGGCGTTTGGTATCTACGGTATCGTTGAGCGTTCTCTAATTCCATTTGGTCTTCACCACGTTTGGAACGTACCTTTCTTCTTTGAAGCTGGTACTTGTGTAAACGCTGCTGGCGAAACTCAAAACGGTGTTCTTACTTGTTACTTAGTTGCTGATGACGCATCTCGTGCAGCGGGCAATGGCTTCGGTCAGCTAGCTGGTGGTTACATGTTCAAGATGTTCGGTCTACCTGCTGCTGCAATCGCGATTGCACACTCAGCTAAGCCTGAAAACCGCGCTAAAGTAATGGGCATCATGGCTTCTGCTGCGTTGACTTCATTCCTAACGGGTATCACTGAACCAATCGAATTCTCTTTCCTATTCGTTGCTCCAGTACTGTACGCAATCCACGCTCTACTAGCTGGTTCTGCATACGTTCTTGCGAACACTCTAGGTTTTGTACACGGTACATCTTTCTCACACGGTCTAATCGACTTCCTAGTTCTATCTGGCAACGCGTCTAAGATGGGCCTAATGGTTGTATGTGGTATTGCTTACGCTGCAATTTACTACATCGTATTCCGCACTGTGATTAAAGCTCTAGACCTTAAAACTCCAGGCCGTGAAGACGAGACTGAAGAAGAGTCAGTTGCGACTGGTTCTGAACTTGCTGGTGAGCTAGTTGCTGCATTCGGTGGTAAAGCGAACATCACTGGTCTTGACGCTTGTATTACTCGTCTACGTGTTGCAGTAGCTGATACAGCTCTTGTTGACCAAGACAAGCTGAAGAAACTAGGCGCTGCAGGTGTTGTAGTAGTAGCGGGTGGCGTACAAGCTATCTTCGGTACTAAGTCTGACAACCTTAAGACAGACATGGATGAGTGGATCCGTAACAACGGTTAATTCTCTGATTCAATAAATTGAAAGGAGGCCGAAAGGCCTCCTTTTTTGTTTTCTGCTCTATGAAAGATCTATTGTGCTTAATCTCCATTAACTCAGATACTTATCATTCAACTCGATCAGTTGATGGTTGCTCTTAAATTTTTCGTGTCTTTTATCTTTTACCCAGCGATGACACCTTTTGCTGAGATTCCAGTAGACTTCCGTTTTTTAAATACAGTCTGAGAATATTATGAAACATCGTTACTTGATCGGCCTTATGTGCTGCAGCGGAGCCTCGTTTGCTCAAGCTTCTGAAGCTCCAGCTTTGGAAGTGGGACTCGCCATTGACCAAGACCTGAGTGTCGTTGTGGAATTTGATCAGAAATACCGTGCTACGATTGGCAATGACGGCGCTGCCTTTGATTACATTTTGAAGCGTGGTCAGTTCGAGACTGAAGCTCCGTTGAGCTGGTACGTCGGTGCTGGTGCTTGGGCTGAATGGAATGACGACTTTGGCTTACGCTTGCCGTTAGGCGTGAAAGTGAATTTCTACGAAGGTTGGAATGCTTACGCTCAAGTTCACCCTGAACTCGATATGTATAAAGGTGTTGAGTTGCAAGTGGGCGGCGCTTTAGGTGTTACCTATAAGTTCTAACCTGAACTAAAACCGTTTTAATAATGAAAAAACCAGCATTTAGCTGGTTTTTTAGTTTGGGCCGATCTTATATTTTTGCTTCATTGAGCCGCTTAGAAAGTAAAACTCAGTCCGACATTGGCTTGGAATTGGTTCATCCAGTCGGTATCAAAGCGAATGATGCACTCTTGCCCGTTATTTGGGATATTACAAACACCGGAGGTATCGTTGTCGACAACCGTGCCTAACCAACGTACTTGTGTGTTCAACGCTAGTCGGTCACTAAATTTGTACTCTAAGCCACCAAAGATAGAAGTTGAGAATCCATACTTATCTTTTGCCCAGTCTACATCGACGTAAGAAGCACCCAGGCCTAGCCCTAGATAACCCGACAACACAGGCGAAGCAGGGTAGTAGATGCTGCTTTGAAGGTGCAGGTATTGGATGGAGGAGCTTAGGTTAAGCGTTTCTAATTCCGAGCTCTGATTGGAGTAGAAGAAGCCGATGCGTCCTTTTTCAAGTGGCGTTTCAATGGCAAAGGTGTAATTTTCAGAGCCTTTCATGTCATAGGTTTTACCGTCCTGGTCTTCGACACTGCCACCGCCGGTATAACCTACCATAGGTGTAATGATGATCTCCGGCGAAGCATACGCGCTTGAAACGGAGAGAAGCGTAATCAGTGCCATCATATTTGCTTTGTTATTCATGAGTATATCCTTATCCATACACTTACTAATTGTGATGGTTACATCAATATTGTGCGACTAATTTCGACGATTCTTGAAGATACTTCACACACCTGATAGTACTTAAATAGAGACTCGACAAATTAATAATAAACCAGAGGTGTCTATGGACCATAATCTGAAAAATGCCCTACAAATTACCGTGTTTATCTACATGATCATTCTTTCATTTGGCTTTATTGCGATTGGTAGTTAATACCATCTATTGCGAGGCTGAGTTTTGATACTCAGGGAATAATGAATAGTGGGATTATAACCAATATTGATACAGCAATAGACTTGGATTATTACGCTAAGTTTATTGCTGGAAAAACAGCACTGGTCGCTCAAGGTGGCGGACAGAGAAGTATTTTTACTTCTGGAGTGCTGGATGCCTTTCTTCTCTCAAATTTTGACCCCTTCGACGAATTTTTTGGTACCTCAGCAGGTGCTCTCAACTTATGTGCTTATCTGTGCCGTGATAAAGGCCTTGGACGTTCTTTTGTTTTCGACCTCACAACCTCACCAGAGTTCTTCAATCTCTTTTCCTATATACGACACAGAAAGAACCTAGGATTAGAATGGGCGCTAGAACAAATCATGGCTTACCCATATAAGCTCGATCTGGATTTAGGGCGACAAACGCTAGGCGATCGCCACTTCTATGCGGCTGTAACGGATTCCAAAGACTTACGAGACCACTACTTCCCATTATTGGGCGAAGATTGGTACAAGGTGATGATTGCGACCTGTGCTATTCCTCGCTTGTACAATGACGAAGTCTTTATTGGTGACAGTGCTTATGTGGACGGTGGTGTATCGGCGTGTATCCCAGTTCAGGAAGCGTGGCGAAGACAAGCTCGTTCTATTGTGGTGATTCGTACTGAGCCAGTGGTGGAGGAAGGTAATACCCATTTGGTTGAAGCACCAGTTAAGGGATCTTCAGTCAAAGCGCCTAAACCAATCTCTGCCGAAGAACTGGAGTGGTTTCGCGAATCTTTCGACAGTGTTCAAGGTCATTGGCAACAGAAAGTGGAGCAGTGGAAAACCGATTGGACCTCTTTCTTCCAACAACAAATTATGCGCTCAAAAGAGCAGAAGCGTGACCGTGGGCATTTAGACCTGCTGAACGGTGGTCGCTGGCTATTTGGTGCAGATGATATTTATCGCTTAAGTCATTTGATTGGCGATAAGTTTGATTCAGGCTTGGCTGACATGCTGATGGTGCATTATCAGACCTACTCATTGACTCAGGATTTTTTGAATTCGCCACCAGACGACGCGTTTGTGGTTCAGATAGCACCTAGTCAAACGCTTAAATCGAGCTCATTAATGAGTCATAAAGATGATTTACTGCATGATTACGAATTGGGTTTAGAAGCCGGTTACCGATTTGTGGAGACCTATACCTCAACGGAAAACGCTCGCAACTCGCATATGCCACAGTTAGCCACCATTGCTGCGGGTAACTAATTCCCGAAGTTGATGAGCTAGCATGCTGTGAGCTCGTTATGCTGTTTAAGCAGATTGTAGTGAGTCGTGTTCTGAAATGAAAAAGGGTTATTGAACTTGGTTCGATAACCCTTTTAAGTTTTTGAGATTAGGCGAATCGTTTCGCCTTAAGGTCAAATATTAGGTGACAGGCAAGATTCTCATACAGTTGGTTGACCCTGCTACATCCATAATGTCGCCTTGAGTGACGATCACTAGGTCACCAAACTTAAGGTGTCCTTTCTCTTTCAAGCAAGTGAGTGTAGATAGTGCAATGTCAAAGCTGTCTTCGGCTTCTGTCTCGAAGTAGATTGGTGTCACACCTCGGTATAAGGTACAGCGATTAAGCGTTCCTTCGTTACGAGACAGCGCGTAGATCGGCATGTCGGCACTCAGGCGAGACATCATCAGTGCGGTGCGGCCTGACTCGGTGAGAGTGACAACGCCTTTAATACCTTCCATATGGTTTGCAGAGTAGATGGTCGCCATCGAAACGGTTTCTTCGGCAGTAACAAAGGTGCGGTCAATACGGTAATTGGATTGGTTATTAATGCCTGCCATTTTTTCCGCACCAATACAGACTTCAGCCATCGATTTTACGGTCTCGACTGGGTAGTCACCAGCTGCAGTTTCACCAGACAGCATCACAGCATCGGTGCCATCGAGTACGGCGTTGGCAACATCCATAACTTCGGCACGGGTTGGCATTGGCGCAGAAATCATTGATTCCATCATCTGAGTTGCGGTGATGACAGTTCGGTTAAGCGCTCTGGCACGGCGTATAAGCTGTTTTTGTACTCCGACTAACTCAGGGTCGCCAATTTCCACTCCGAGGTCACCACGAGCCACCATGACCACATCTGAGGCCATTATGATGTCATCCATGTTCTCAACTGTAGCTACTGTCTCTGCTCGCTCCACTTTTGCGACGAGGTGAGCTTCTAAGCCGGCTTCTCGTGCAAGCTGACGAGCATAGTGCATGTCTTCACCATTACGAGGGAAAGACACCGCTAGGTAATCCACTTTGATTTGTGCGGCGGTGACGATGTCGCGCTTGTCTTTTTCTGTTAGCGCTTCTGCGGAAAGGCCACCCCCTTTTTTGTTGATGCCTTTGTTATTTGAGAGTGGGCCGCCAATGATGACTTCGGTATGAACGCGACAGCCTTCCACTTTGGTTACTTTGAGTTGAACACGACCATCGTCAAGCAACAGTATATCGCCGGCGGATACGTCGTTAGGCAGTTCTTTGTAATCAAGGCCAACGGCTTCTTGATTGCCTTCACCTAAACCTAGGCTGCTATCGAGAGTGAACAGGTCGCCTACGGCAAGTTGGATTTTGCCATCTTTGAATGTCGACACACGAATCTTGGGACCTTGTAAGTCTCCGAGAATGGCGATTTGAGTACCGTGTCTTTTTGCTATTGCTCTGACTTTTTCTGCGCGTTGTATATGGTCGTCGCTGGTGCCGTGAGAGAAGTTCATACGAACAATATTGGCACCGGCTTTGATGATCTCTTCAAGCACGTTACCTTTATCAGTAGAAGGGCCTAGCGTTGTGACGATTTTCGTTTTTCTTAATTCGGCTGTCATGAATACTCCTAGAGTGAGGCCAAGTAATCTTTTAAAAGACTGAATTAAGTATATGCATTAATTGATAATTTATTGGGAGCTAGGAGGATATTTCTTGATTTGCCTTTAATTATTGAATTCAGGGCTCAAATACGATGTTTTATTCTGAAAATTAAGTCGCAAATTATCGATGTGGGTGTTAATTTTCCTCGAACTATTTGACTCGATACACAAAGATTCATGTATATACGTGATACTGGTCACGGCGATATACCAAGTGACTTCACAATTACTTCGCAAAGTAAAAAAATTACCTCGTTGATGATTTCTGGAGCGTAAAATGTACATGGCTCAACCGGGCCATATTGATCATATCAAACAGGTCAATGCTGGTCGTGTATATAAACTAATTGACCTTAAAGGTCCTATTTCTCGTATCGATCTGTCCAAGCAAAGTGAGTTGGCTCCGGCGAGTATTACTAAAATTACCCGTGAACTCATTGAAGCTCACCTTATTCACGAAACGACGGTTCAAGAAGCCACGACTCGTGGGCGTCCTGCTGTCGGTCTGCAAACCAATAACGAAGGTTGGCAATTTTTGTCGATGCGTCTTGGTCGCGGATACTTGACGATCGCGCTCCATGAATTGGGCGGCGACGTGCTTATCGATACCAAGATTGATATCCATGAACGTGATCAAGACGATGTGCTTGCGCGTCTTCTCCATGAAATCGATGAGTTCTTCCAAACCTATGCCGAGCAACTCGACAGGGTGACGAGTATCGCTATCACACTGCCAGGTCTGGTGAATTCAGAGCAAGGTATTGTGTTGCAGATGCCGCACTATAACGTTGAAAACTTAGCGTTGGGGCCGGAGATCTACAAAGAAACCGGTTTGCCAGTCTTTATTGCCAATGATACCCGAGCGTGGGCATTAGCAGAAAAGCTGTTTGGTAACTCACAAGACAACGACAACTCTGTTCTTATCTCGATTCACCACGGTTTAGGTGCCGGGATCATTCTTGATGGTCGCGTTCTGCAAGGACGTCACGGTAACATCGGTGAGTTGGGGCATATCCAGATCGACAAGGAAGGCAAGCTTTGCCACTGTGGTAATCGAGGCTGTTTAGAAACGGTGGCGAGTTCTCAGGCAATCCGTGAGCAAGTTAAAGAGCGATTGGTAAATGGTGAAGAATCAACGCTAACGGTGTTTGAAGACGTCACTATTGAACAGATCTGTGCTGCCGCTGCTAATGGGGATCCGCTGGCTGTCGAAGTGATTGAACAGTTAGGCCGTTATCTAGGTTCTGCGATTGCGATTGTGATTAACCTGTTCAACCCAGAGAAAATCTTGGTGGGTGGTGTTATCAATCAGGCGAAGAGCGTGTTATACCCGGCGATTCAAAAGTGTATCGAAGAGCAGAGTCTATCGGTTTACCATAAAGACTTAGAGCTGGTGGAATCTCGTTTTTATAAGCAGGCAACCATGCCAGGTGCTGCGCTCATCAAGCAGGCCTTATACGATGGCCAACTGTTAATGAAAGTTATTGAAGGTTAACCCCTTTTTCTCGTCTTGTAGCCTTACCTTGAACCTTTCCATGTACTTAAGCTTTGTATAACATCATTTGTTGTACTTAGTTTAAGCATTCTGTGCATTGGCGCTTTGCTTTAACCTATTGAAGTAGGCTATTGTAGCCACAGTTATTATTTGTCACTAAGGTGTTGTATGTCTGGCGTTTTAAATTCGGTTGATCAGAGAACCAAACTGGTCGGTGAAAACCGTCTGGAACTCTTGTTATTCAGCTTAAATAGTCGTCAACTATTTGCGATTAACGTATTTAAAGTGAAAGAAGTCCTCAAAGTGCCAGTACTCACTCGCTTACCGGGCTCTCATCATCATATTACGGGTGTTGCGTCTTTACGTGGTGAATCGGTGCCTGTTATCGATTTACGCAGTGCCATTGGCTTTCCGCCATCTCGTGCGGAGTCTCAAGAGAGCAACCTGATTATTACGGAATACAACCGAACCGTACAAGGTTTCTTGGTTGGGCAAGTTCGTAATATCGTGAACACGACATGGACAGAAATCCAGCCGCCGCCAAAGACAACAGGCCGTGCAAATTACCTAACCGCTATCACGCATATTCAAGAAGAAGAGCAGAACAAGATCGTCGAGATCATCGATGTTGAGAAAGTGTTGGCTGAGATCATTGATTACGATGTCTCGATCTCTGAAGGCGTTTTAGATGAACAATTAGCTCAGGAGATGATAGGACGCAATGTGCTTATCGTTGATGACTCTTCAACAGCGCGTAACCAGATCAAAGGCACCTTGTCGCAGTTGGGTTTGAACATTATTGAGTGTTGTGATGGCTTAGAAGCACTGACCTTACTTAAGGGCTGGTGTGATGAAGGCAAAGACATCAATCAAGAAATATTGTTGATGATCACCGATGCTGAAATGCCTGAAATGGACGGCTACAAGCTGACACACGAAGTACGTACTGACCCAAGAATGCATGACCTATTCATCACGCTAAATACTTCATTAAGTGGAAGTTTTAATGAAGCTATGGTTGAGAAAGTAGGGTGTAACCGCTTTATTTCTAAGTTCCAGCCAGACCTCTTGGTTGAAGTGACTCAAGAGCGAATGCGTCAGATTTTATAATTAATGCTGCTGTACGGTTTGTTTTGAGTGACCTTATAGAAAACGCTTGCTAATATTCACGCAGCATATTTTTCTTAACGAAATATGCTCAACTACTAGCGTGATTTTTCACACACAATCTAAGGTAGTTCCTCTTAATGATATGGTTAACGTCTAAAGTCGTCATGACTTTGAGCTTATTACTGTATAGGGAATTTAAGAAAAGACGTACGGAAGCTGAAGTTGAGTCATAACTCAACAACTGGAATTGAAGGGAAGCGGATGCTTCCCTTTTTCGTTTTCTTTCTCTCTTTTCTTTAGCCAATGATCGATTGAGAACAGTTGGTACTTCGCTAATGAAAATCCCGAGATTTGGTTTTCAAGCCAACAATTTCATCGGTAATATCGATAAGTTTTCCCGCGATAACATGCACGACTTCACCTTCTTTTTCTAATATCCCTTGTACTTTTAACGCCTTGGCTGTGAGATAAGCTTGCTGTTGAGCGCGTGCGGTTGCTCCCCATACCACGACATTAATATTGCCAGTGCTATCTTCCAGCGTAACAAAGGTGACACCTGCCGCGGTGCCGGGAGATTGTTTACCTGTGACTAATCCGACAACGGTGACCATAGATTTGTGTCTTTGCTGTATTAAATCTTTCATGTGTGTGAATCGACCTAATCGTCCTGCTTCTTCGAGCAAAGTGATGGGGTGCTTGTTCAATGAAATTCCGACACTGGTGAAGTCTTCGAGTAGATCTTGCATCTCATTGGGCTTGTGCAGTACATGTTCGTCATGTCCTGCCTCAGCATCGTCATAGGCTTGGCTAAACAGAGGTAAATCCGACGCCGAGTCCATGATCGCCCAGCGAGTCTGGAAGCGGTCTCCAGAAACGTTATGTAGCGCATTAGCCGATGCCAGTAGCTCGATATCTTTCTTATTCATCGATAACTGTTTCACCTGACTAGGGTGGCGATAACCGGATGGTGGACGATTGGCGAGCACGCTTTGAATTCCATGCTCGCTGAATCCTTTGATTTGTCGCAGCCCTAAGCGAATCGCTAGACCATTCTGATGAGGGACAACCGTGTGGTCGTTTTGAGAAGCGTTCACACATATCGGAAGTATCACCACATTGTGTCGTTGTGCGTCTTGTACCAATTGTGAGGGGCTATAAAAGCCCATGGGTTGGCTATTCAACAGAGAAGCGTAGAAACATTCAGGGTAGTAGCACTTCAACCAAGCGGAGCAATACGCTAACACCGCAAACGAAGCGGAGTGGCTTTCAGGAAAACCGTACTCGCCAAAGCCGCATATCTGTTTAAAGATCTGCTCAGCAAACTCTGTCTCATAGCCGCGCTTTTGCATTCCTTCGATGAGTTTGTTTTTAAACTTAAAGACGTTGCCATTTTTCTTCCAAGCGGCCATTGCCCGTCTGAGTTGATCTGCTTCTCCGCCTGTGAACCCTGCAGCGACCATCGCGAGTTTGATCACTTGCTCTTGGAATATCGGTACACCTAAGGTGCGCGACAGTACTGATTCCACGTCTTTAGATGGATAACTGATTGGCTCAATGCCATCTCGACGCTTGAGAAACGGATGCACCATATCACCCTGAATAGGGCCTGGGCGTACGATAGCGATTTGAATCACCAAGTCGTAATAAGTCTTCGGTTTAAGCCTTGGCAGCATGCTCATTTGTGCGCGTGACTCAATTTGGAATATCCCGACTGTGTCTGCTCGCTGAATCATGCCGTAAACCTGAGGATCGTCCTTAAGGCGAGTGATCTCAGCAATGGTCAGTGATCGCCCGTGAATACGTTTGATCAGGTCGAAACATTTACGAATCGCAGAGAGCATACCCAACGCGAGCACATCAACTTTCAGCAAGCCTAAGGTTTCTAGATCATCCTTATCCCATTGGATAATGGTTCGATCGTGCATCGCTGCATTTTCGACGGGAACCAGCTCATACAAAGGCCCTGAGGATATGACAAAGCCACCGACATGTTGAGATAAGTGACGTGGGAAGCCGATAATCTCATTAACCAAGTGGATAAACTGCTGCCCCTTCAAAGAATCAGGTTGTAGCCCTAATTGAGTGAGCTGAGCCTGCCAACCTAAGCTTTTGTCCCTGCGATTGGTGTTCTTGATGAAGTAGTCGAGCTGAGTTTCTTGTAGCCCTAATGCTTTCCCCACATCTCTCACCGCACTTTTGAAGCGATAAGAGATGACTGTTGCAGCAAGTGCAGCCCGTTCTCTACCGTATTTTTTATAGATGTATTGGATGACTTCTTCACGACGTTCGTGTTCAAAATCGACATCAATATCAGGCGGCTCATCGCGCTCTTTACTGATGAAACGCTCAAACAGCACCGAGATCTGTCTTGGGTCGACAGAGGTGATTTCTAAGCAGTAACAGACCACGGAATTGGCCGCTGAACCTCGACCTTGGTAAAGAATGCCTTGGCTTTTGGCAAACATCACGATGTCGTGAATGGTGAGAAAAA
Source organism: Vibrio sp. 10N.261.51.A4 (assembly GCF_041471945.1). Lineage (NCBI taxonomy): Bacteria > Pseudomonadati > Pseudomonadota > Gammaproteobacteria > Vibrionales > Vibrionaceae > Vibrio > Vibrio sp. 10N.261.51.A4. The sequence goes on along the minus strand of NZ_JBFRPJ010000002.1, from coordinate 62,333 downwards.
AGAAAGGGTAGTCAAGCTCGTCAATTAATCCCAATTCTTTATCTATGATTTGTTGGATGTCGTCAGGTACACCTTGTGGGAAGCGGGCTCGTTTTCCTTTTTCGACCAACATGCGCAGATAACTCATGGGTGTCTCCCCTTGAGGAATCAGCTCACTGGGATATTCGTATCGCAAGCTATTTAAATCAAATTCACACAGCTCAGCGATACGGTTGCTCTCTTCTAGCCACTCCGCTTTGAAGATATGAGAGAGCTTATTGATACTCCGTAAACAGCGCTCGGCATTAGCGAGTAAGTGACTGCCCACTTCGGTAATGGGCTTTTGGTACTTTATCGCAGTGAGTGAGTGCTGCAAGGGTAAGCGGTTAGCATTGTGCATTAGCACGCCACCACAAGCTGTTATCGGCAGTTGATGATGTTGTGACAGCTCAACGCAGTAATCTGTGTACTGCTGGTCGGTTTGCTTTAGGTGTCTTTGTAAGCCGATCCAAAGCCGACCTGAATGGTGCTGAGATAGCCATTGCCCCCAGTGCGCGTCTTCATTTTTCTGTTGAGGAAGCCAAAGAATAAAGCAGTGCTTAGCCGACATGATGTCCCACTCAGAGAGCTGATAATGTCCCTTACTGCTACGACGTCTCGCGTTGGTAATTATACGGCACAGCTCGGCGTAGGCTTGTCTGTTTGGGCATATCAAGATCACTTGGCACTCTTCATTTAACCAAAACATGCTCCCGACAATTTGCTTGAGTGACAGTTTATGTTGCTTGATTGCAGAGTGAACCTTAACGATGCCCGCGACTGAGCACTCATCAGTAACCGCGAGTGCCTTGTAACGTAAGAAGTCGGCCTGTAAAACAAGCTCTTCCGCATGCGAAGCTCCCTCTAGAAAGGAGTAATTGCTTTGACAGAAAAGCTCTGAGTATTGCTGAGACATAAAGTAATCTCACTTAACCATTGCGAGTGAACATGATTGAAAAGGGACGCTGAAATTGAATCAGTAGAACAGACTAGCTAAATAAGCCGTGCAAAAACCACTGTTTATCTGGCGTTCTAAATATCCAGAGCCACCGACCGTTTTCGCTGTGAGCAATAAAGTAGTCACGAATGACCTTCTCTCCGTCCCACCAGCCAGACACAATGCGCTCTGGGCCTTGAGATAAGGTGACGCTATCGGTTAAGGCTTCGGGCTCTGGCAGTAAAATACTGGGCCTGAGCCGCTGTTGAACGACGCTGAGAGCTATGGTTTGTTGCTCGCTCTCTGGGGGTGTTTGCCTTTTTGTCACAGACTTACTCAGTGTTGGGAGCGAATACTGATTGGCCTTTTCTGGCCTTGGGTCGTGCTGTATTTTTGGTGTTTGAATACAGGCTTGTCCAAGCTTTGCTTGCAGTAGTGAGAGCAAATCTAACGCGGCAAGTGTTCCGGTATTACCATCAAAAAGATCATGGTAGGCCATTTGGGGTTCTCCATGACGAACCAAGCTGAGGGTCAGTCCTTGAACCGGTGCGGTGAGCTTGAGTGACTCTAAGGTGAGATGAGTAAGGTTCGCCCATTTTTCAGCAAGGTAATCACCTTGTGCCGAATAAAAAGAGACAGGGTGATCGTCTTTATCTCTTAGGTGTAAAGTCAGAGTTAACTCGAAAGCCACTCGATCGCGTAGCTTCAAAAAACATTCGAGTTGATTCAGTAATTTCAGCAACGGCTTTTCGATAAATAGGATGTTTTCAATATCAAACAATAGCTCCAAATATTGCTGGAAATTCTCTGGTGGATGATAGAAATCAATCGGGTGCTTGAACTGGCCGTTAAGGCGACCGACATAATTCACCAAGTCGATATCAAAGCGGCGTGCGACCTCTTGCAAAGGCAGCTTCAATAACTCTTCAATGATATTAATGCCGACACGATTTAAGCGTTCAACTTGTTTAGGCGGCAGTTCGCTAGAACTTAGAGCTTGCTGATTAACCCAAGTCTTCATCTGTTGAACATTGTTTGTTGCTTGGTTGATCGCTTGCTTACCCAAAAGGATCGCAGAAAGCGGTGAATAACCCGTCGCAAAGTTGAACTGAATATTGAGCGTTTCTAAATGGCTTTTGAGTTCATGCCAATAGTTATCTAGCCCGTCGTAAAGTGACAGCATGTTAGAGGCTTTAATCAACAAACCATTAGGTGGCAATAACGCCATATCAGAAGTGACCAGATACGCCCATTGAGCTATCTCTTTCAGCTTACTTTTCTCCAGCTCAATACTGTAAGGGTGGACGTGTAAGTTATGGCAAAGCGCTGCCGCAGACCCTAGACCCATCTCCAGTGTAATGCCTGAGTCCAGTGCTGCTTGATTAGCCTGCAGCACACGATGATCTTTTTCATCCACGATGATAATAGGTTGTTCGCGTGAGTCTTCGCTCGAACCCAATTCATTAGAGTTAAATAAGGTATCCAACTGCAGAGATGGAAAGTGCAGATAAAGCCACAGCATGCGCTAACCTTGTTTCGCAATAGGAAAGGCCAATACAGTATTACCTGATAGACCGTGGTGTGAACTATCGATGTTGATGACTTTCTCTGTCAGTAACGGCCAATTTGGGGTCATGTCGAGAATAAAGCTGCCATACGACCAACTGCCTTTTCTCTTCGTCACTTCAACCTTTAACCCCTGCGCGTGAGAAGAGAGTTTCATGCTTAAAGAAACGGGTAGGGATAATTGATTATGGCTGGTGGCTTTAAAGTGAAATTGCAGGCACTTGCCCGTTTCGCTTGCTGCTTGTAGGCGTTTGGTTTGGTGAATTTCGAGATCGATTCCCCATAACAATACAGAATGGCAAGCGCCGCTTTTGAGGCACTGCTCAGCTGCCCACAACGCATCGAGATCGCGTTGAGGCTGGATAACGAGAATGTTTTCTAATTCAATGCCTTGGCTGTTAAAAAACTCAGCACAGATCTTCCCTGGCGGGTTAATGAATATGGCCAGTTTTTGCGAGTTTTGTTGAGATAAATAGGGCGTCAGTAGGCGAAGCTCGCCGATCCCTTGTTGTGATTCAACTTCAATAACGCCGTGCGTCGGGAAGCCGCCATCAAGCTGTTTATCCAGTTGAGGATAGCCTGTTGAAGTGGTGCTTCCTTGCGTTGTTGATTGTAACCCTTTCCAGATTAGCTGGCGGTCTTGTAAGTTTTTTATTAGTTCATGCATAATTAAATACCTGTATATTTATACAGTATATTTAACAATGAAAAAGATGCAAAGCAAAATGACGAAAATTAGGGGAATAATACCAATCACAGTAAGTAAGTGATCATAAATAGCGCAGGAAAAATGCTTGAGAACAAGGCAGAAATTTTCGATAAGTAGTTATTCTACAATCAAAATTTCTAACGCCGTTATCGAGTGTTTTAACAAGCTAGGATGACCAGTTATTTACTACGATTGGTATCAGTGTTAGTTGATTGATTTAGATACAAAAAAAGCCGCTATGGAAGCGACTTTTTACTATTGGTCAATGATATCAAGTTACTTAGGTTGAGCATCGATACATTGGCCATTAATGTCTGTCACACTTGGGTTCATTAAGTGTAGGTACAGTGGGATGATGTCGAGTGGCGTTTTTAGCTTATTCGCATCTTCTCCTGGGTACGCTTTTGCACGCATACGTGTTTGAGTGCCGCCTGGATTGATTGCGTTAACACGGATGTTCGTGTCTTCAAGCTCGTCCGCTAGGATCTGCATCATACCTTCGGTAGCAAACTTAGAAATTGCGTAAGTGCCCCAGAATGCACGGCCAGAGTGACCAACCGTTGAAGAGGTAAATACGATACGACCTGCTTCTGCTTTTTTAAGTGCAGGTAGCAGAGCTTGAGTCATCAAGAACTCAGACTTCACATTGATCTGCATAACATCATCAAAGGTTTCTTCATCAATCTGCTCAAACGGGCTCAGAGTGCCAAGAACGCCAGCATTATGAAGTAGACCGTCTAAACGACCGAACTGTGATTGAATGGTTTCAGCCATATCAACGTAGTTCTGCTTTGTCGCACCTTTTAAATCCAATGGGATAATCGCAGGTTGTGGGTAACCAGCGCTTTCGATTTCATCGTAAATGAATTCAAGGTTTTTAACATTGCGGCCTAACAGAATGACAGTTGCACCATGTTGAGCGAAGCTTAGTGCTGCTTGGCGACCAATGCCAGCACCGGCACCTGTAACCAAAATTACTTTATCTTTGAGGGCATCTGTAGAGATTGGGTAATCCACTGTGCTTATCCTTCTTTCTTTTATTATGTTCGTCATTCCATTGATGTTTAATCACACAGATAACCGCAGGAATGATGAGAAATTCTTGGTAATCGTGACAAGATGGTTACAATACACTAATTCATACAATAGGGGATATGACATTGGAATTTTTGTTGGACTACGGCTTGTTTTTAGCCAAGATTGCGACCGTTGTAATCGCCATCATCGCAATTTTAGTGATTGCTAAATCTGTGGGTGGGAAATCAAGCGCGATTAAAGGTGAGCTGGAAATCACGAACCTATCTGAACATCATAAACAGACGATTGAACAACTAGAGCACCATCTACATGATGATGCTTTCATCAAAGCCCGTGATAAAGCAGAAAAGAAAGCGGAAAAAGAGAAAGTAAAATCACGCGGTAAAGAAGTGAAGAAAGCAGCGAAAGAGGGTGAGCTTGATAGTAAGCGTGAACCACATCTATTCGTTCTTGATTTTAACGGCAGCATTGATGCGAAAGAAGTGGCTTCATTACGTGAAGAGGTAACGGCGGTTCTGGCTGTGGCTCGTGAAGGTGATGAAGTATTGCTGAAACTTGAGTCTGGCGGTGGCATGGTTCACGGCTATGGTTTAGCGTCTTCTCAACTTGATCGCATCAAAGCGGCAGGTTTGCCTCTGACTATCTCGGTAGACAAAGTGGCGGCAAGCGGCGGTTACATGATGGCATGTATCGCAGACAAAATTGTATCTGCACCGTTTGCTATTGTTGGCTCTATTGGTGTTATCGCTCAACTGCCAAACTTCAACAAACTACTTAAAAAGCACGATATTGAGTTCGAGCAGCTAACGGCGGGTGAGTACAAACGCACGCTTACTATGTTTGGTGAGAACAGCGATAAAGCACGTGAGAAGTTCAAAGAAGAGCTAGAAGAGACACATGGCCTATTCAAAGACTTCATCCGTGACCATCGTCCTGCGTTAGATCTTGAAAAAGTAGCAACGGGTGAACACTGGTTTGGTACACAAGCACATGAACTTGGACTGGTGGATGAGATCAGCACTTCTGATGACTTAGTCGTAGCGGCATGTAAGGACAAAACGGTTCTAGCGATCCACTACGTACAGAAGAAAAAGCTTTCAGACAAACTAGCGGGCGTGGCAGGTAAATCTGCAGACAGCGTGTTGATGAAGCTGATTGAACGCGGTCAAAAGCCGATTGTTTAAGCTTATTGAGTTCTAGTTCTAGGCTTGGTGCCTTACGTTCATTTACAGACGTTTGAGCCTTAAAAAGAAAGCGCATAAGTCATCAGACTTATGCGTTTTTTTATTGCTCCACTTCCGAGCGGGTGACCACTATGTTGTAGGGGGAGCGGAGTTTTATACCAAACACTGACTTACTGTGATTGATATTAAATCTTGGCTCCATAATCATTACGTTTTGGACAAGTAGTCAGAATCTCTCTATGACCCGTATCTTTGAGCTCTTCCAAAATCACATCAAAGCCCCACAAGCGATAGAGATGCTTCATCACTTCGTCGTAGCCTTTATCAAGCGGGATGCGGTCGTGAGGCACATATTGCAGTGTCATTGAGCGGTCACCACGAACATCGACATTAAACACCTGAATGTTTGGTTCAAGGTTACTTAGGTTGTATTGCGCCGCAAGCTTCTCACGAATCAGGCGATAGCCCGGATCATCATGAATAGCACTCACCTCAATGGTATTTTTACGGTCGTCGTCGAGTACAGAGAACAGCTTAAAGTCTCGAATGATTTTTGGAGAAAGGTATTGGCTGATGAAACTTTCATCTTTGAAGTTGTGCATCGCAAAGTGCACCGCTTCTAACCAATCACTTCCGGCTAACTCAGGAAACCACTCTCTATCTTCATCGGTTGGCTCTTCACAGATGCGTCGGATGTCTCTAAACATCGCAAAGCCAAGCGCATAAGGGTTTATCCCGCTGAAATAAGGACTGTTGTAGGCAGGTTGTGCGACGACACTGGTATGGCTGTGTAGGAATTCTAAGATGAACTTATCACTCACCAAGCCTTCGTCGTAAAGGTGGTTAAGAATGGTGTAATGCCAGAAGGTTGCCCAGCCTTCGTTCATCACTTGAGTTTGTTTTTGAGGGTAGAAGTATTGGCTCACTTTGCGAACGATGCGAACACACTCTCGTTGCCAAGGTTCAAGCAGTGGTGCGTTCTTCTCGATAAAGTAGAGAATGTTTTCTTGAGGCTCGCTAGGAAAGCGGATCTTGGTCTCTTCTTCCTTACTTTTATTTTGAGGAACGGTTCGCCATAGCTCATTCACTTGAGATTGCAGATAAGCTTCGCGTTCTTCTTGTCTTGCTGTCTCTTCTGCAATGGAAATCTTCTCAGGGCGTTTGTATCGGTCTACGCCGTAATTCATCAGTGCGTGACAAGAATCAAGGAGCTGCTCGACTTCAGCAACACCATATTTCTCTTCACAACCACTGATGTACTTCTTAGCAAACAACAAGTAATCGATGATGGAACTGGCATCGGTCCATGTTTGGAACAGGTAGTTGCCTTTAAAGAAAGAGTTGTGGCCATAACAAGCGTGAGCCATTACCAGCGCCTGCATTGTGACCGTGTTCTCTTCCATCAGGTAAGCGATACAAGGATCGGAGTTGATTACGATTTCGTATGCCAAGCCCATTTGGCCATGCTTGTAGTTTTGCTCGGTTTGAATGAATTTCTTACCAAAAGACCAGTGGTTGTAATTGATAGGCATACCAATGCTCGAGTAGGCATCCATCATCTGTTCTGAAGTAATCACTTCAATCTGGTTTGGGTAAGTATCTAAACGGTAATGCTGCGCAACACGTTTGATTTCTACGTGGTATTTCTCCAAGAGGTTGAACGTCCAATCTGGACCATCAGGCAGCATCTTGTCGTTTTTCTTTTTTGCAGCTTTGTTTTTCTCTGCAACGTTTGATTTCGCTGTCATGGCAAACTCCCTTACGCTGTCTCTTTCTGGAACAGTTCTCTAAACACAGGAAAAATATCATCCACCGTTTTAATGTTTTTCATGGCGAAGTTGTCAAAGCTACTCTCGAGTTTTTCGTATTCGTGCCAAAGTGTTTGATGAGAGCGGCGTGTTATTTCGATGTAAGAGTAATATTGGCAAGTTGGCAGAAGCGTATTGACCAGTAACTCTTTACAGCGAGGAGAGTCATCAGCCCAGTTATCGCCATCAGAGGCTTGTGCTGCATAGATGTTCCACTCATTCGCAGGGTAGCGGTCTGCGACAATTTCCTTCATCAGCTTCAGTGCACTAGAAACAATGGTGCCGCCGGTTTCTTGTGAGTAGAAAAACTCATGTTCATCAACTTCTTTAGCCTGAGTATGGTGACGAATAAACACAACATCGACGTTTTCGTAGGTGCGGTTTAGGAACAGGTACAGAAGGACATAAAAGCGCTTCGCAATATCTTTTGTGGCCTGATCCATAGAGCCCGATACATCCATTAGACAGAACATCACGGCTTGGCTAGATGGAATAGGGCGCTTCTCGTAGTTTTTAAAACGTAAGTCGAAGGTGTCAATGAACGGCACGCTTTCAATCTTTTTACGTAACTCGGCAATCTCTTCTTTGAGGCGACCTTCCTCAAAAGGTTGTGCCGGCTCCGTCATTTTAACTTGGTCAAGCTGTTCCATCAGTAGGTTAAGCTCGCGCTTTTTACCTGCTGTCATCGCGGTTCTACGAGCCAGAGATTGCTGTAGTGAACGAACGATAGCGATGTTGGATGGAATCCCCGCGCTTTGGTAACCAGAGCGGTGAGTTTTCCATTCGGTGATTTTGTTGACCTGATTTTTCTCTAGATTAGGTAGAGCTAAATCTTCAAAGAGAATATCAAGATACTCATCTTTTGAAATTTGGAAGGTAAATTCATCTTGGCCTTCGCCATCAGGGCTTGCGTCGCCTTGGCCTGAGCCACCACCTTGACCACCACCTTTAGGGCGTTCGATTTTATCGCCAGTGATGAACTGATCATTACCTGGGTGAACGCGCTCTCTTACGCCGCCTTGACCTTGGTGAAAGTTCGGCTCTTTGATGTCTTTATGGGGAATAGTGACGTCTTCACCTGTTTCTGTATTGGTGATTGAGCGTCGGTTAACTGCATCGGCCACAGATTCTTTGATTTGCTCTTTATGGCGTCGTAAGAAACGCTGTCTATTCACAGCACTCTTATTTTTGCCATTGAGCCTCCGATCGATAAATTGTGCCATAAGAACTCCCTCTCAGCTGATGTCGCGATCCTACTTTTTATTCGGGTATAAGAGTTATTGATTTACTAAGGTATAAAAGTTATTGGTTTATACGAGCTGCTCAGTTGAGCAGCTCAATACCGTTTAGTTATGAGGATTTACGAACTCTTAGGTACCACTCAGATAGCAGTCTCACTTGCTTCTCGGTGTAGCCTTTTTCCATCATACGAGCAACGAAGTCGTCATGTTTTTTCTGATCATCCGTTGAGGTCTTAGCATTGAACGAAATAACAGGAAGTAGCTCTTCTGTGTTAGAGAACATTTTCTTCTCAATCACAGTGCGCAGTTTCTCGTAGCTCGTCCACACTGGGTTTTGACCGTTATTGTTGGCTTTGGCACGAAGCACAAAGTTCACAATCTCATTTCGGAAGTCTTTAGGGTTACTGATACCGGCTGTCTTCTCGATTTTCTCTAGTTCACCATTCAGAGAAGCACGGTCAAATAGTTGGCCTGTTTCTGGGTCGCGGTACTCTTGGTCTTGAATCCAGAAATCTGCGTAGGTGACATAGCGGTCGAAGATATTCTGACCGTACTCAGAGTAAGACTCTAGATAAGCGGTTTGAATTTCTTTACCGATGAACTCTACGTAGCGTGGCACTAGGTATCCTTTCAAGAACTCTAGGTACTTCTCGGCGGTCTCTTGAGGGAACTGCTCCCGTTCGATTTGCTGCTCAATAACGTAGAACAGGTGCACTGGGTTCGCGGCCACTTCGGCTTGGTCGAAGTTAAACACACGAGACAGGATCTTAAAGGCGAAACGCGTTGATAGCCCAGACATGCCTTCGTCAACGCCAGCATAATCTCGGTACTCTTGGTAGCTCTTCGCTTTTGGATCGGTGTCTTTTAGAGTCTCACCATCGTAAACACGCATCTTAGAGAATAGAGATGAGTTTTCAGGCTCTTTTAGTCTCGAAAGAATGCTGAATTGCGATAGCAGATCGAGTGTGCTTGGTGAGCAAGGCGCTTGGGATAGCTCACTGTGCTCAAGCAGTTTCTTGTAGATCTTAACTTCTTCAGACACACGCAGACAGTAAGGGACTTTTACAATGTACACACGGTCGAGGAATGCTTCGTTGTTTTTGTTGTTACGGAAGGTCTGCCACTCAGATTCGTTCGAGTGAGCGAGAATCATACCGTCAAATGGCAGTGCAGAAAGCCCTTCGGTACCGTTGAAGTTACCTTCTTGTGTTGCCGTAAGTAGAGGGTGTAATACTTTGATTGGCGCTTTGAACATCTCCACGAATTCCATCACACCTTGGTTGGCTTTACAAAGCGCACCAGAGTAGCTGTAGGCATCAGGATCATCTTGAGAGAAGTGTTCAAGTTTACGAATATCAACTTTACCAACCAGAGACGAGATATCTTGGTTGTTTTCATCACCTGGCTCCGTTTTCGCGATCGCAACTTGATCGAGAATAGAAGGGCGCAGTTTGATGACTTTGAATTTGGAAATATCACCGCCAAAATCGTGCAGACGTTTCGCTGCCCACGGAGACATAATTGAGCGAAGATAGCGTTTCTCAATGCCATATTCATTCTTCAATAAGTCGCCGTCTTCGTTAACGTCGAATAGACAGAATGGGTGATCGTTTACTGGGCTTCGTTCACCGTCAGCAGACAATACATAGATTGGTAGTTTCTGCATCAGGGCTTTGAGTTTTTCAGCGAGAGAAGATTTACCACCGCCCACAGGGCCAAGTAGGTAAAGGATTTGTTTACGTTCTTCTAAACCTTGCGCAGCATGTTTTAAGTAAGAAACAATCTGTTCAATCGCATCTTCCATACCGTAGAAATCTTTAAATTCGCTGTAGCGTGAGATGACACGGTTTGAGAAAATACGACTCAGTTGAGGGTCTTGAGCAGTGTCAATAACCTCTGGTTCGCCAATGGCTAGTAATAAGCGCTCGGCAGCATTAGCGTAAGCACTTTTATCGTCTTTACACAGCCCTAAGAACTCCTGCAATGTCAGCTCTTCTTCCTTGGCTGCTTCATAACGTGATTGATAGTGGTCAAAGATACTCATAGTCACATTCCCCTTGTTAACCAGTCAAAACTGACGAGCGATTGAAAAATAGGCTCTCCCTACATTTTAAGGTTAGACCCGCTTCCACAATTTTGCTTAACAATTATGTATTTATTTACAATTTTGCGTGTGAAAAACGTGGCGAGCGCAATAGGCAACTTGAGGCGCGTAGAATCAAATTATTTTACATTCGAGGGGATCTGGCCGTTTGTTTTGAGATTTTAGGTCGCTTAATAATACCCGTGCTGGATTTATGTATGTTAAATACATAGTCGAGCCTTATTAATAATCTTGCATGATGAACGGTCTAATGCGCTTGGCTATCAGAAAATAACAAGAGAATGTGAGAATGGTTTATCAAAAAAGTCGTTATTGATTCTCATTATGTTTGAAATGGTAAATTGATACTCTAGAAGGTTACTGCGTTATTTGACGCTGCTTGCGTTTTCTAGTTCAAGTGATTCGAATAAAAAAAGGGTTACTCACGATGAGTAACCCTTTTTCTTGAAACTTTTTAAAAAGTTATCGCTGATCTATTAACGTATTAAGCGCTAAAGATTTGAGATAGCTCTGTCGCACATAGGTGGTACTGACGAGGACAGTTGCGCCATGTTGTTAGCATGCGACGGTACTTCTCTAGCATTGGCATTTGGCTATTGAAGTGGTGATCGGCTTTGTCGAATTGAGGGTAAAGACCTTCAGAATCAACAAGGAAACGCACGTAGTGTACGATCTGCGCTTCAGAAGCGATATCAAAACCTAAGAACTGCAGGCGACGTTGGTCTACTTCAGCACGCTCTTGTTCTGCAAGCATTTTGTTCGACTCTTGCATTGCATGGTACATCTCCATGATGTCGATAATTTCGCGACATTCTGCTTCAGTCAAACAACCAAACTCTTTGTTAAGTTCACGCATTTGGAGTTCGTAACCACGTTCTACAATCGTTTGTAGACGCTGGTATTTCGCCGAGTTCTCAGGGTTCATTTGAGACATTAGGTAGTATTGATTTGATAGAATTAGACGCTGAGCATTGGTCATTTCCATGGGATGAGCCTCACTAAAAAACTAAATGTTATATTCTTTTGTTGCAGTAAGAGTAACAGCATTCCTACGCGTGGAAACATGATCTCAACACGGATTTAATATGATTTTTTTAATTGATAAACAAAAGTTGTAAAGAAAAGTGAAAGGATAGTTAGCGCTAGAAAAGAAAACGCCCCAATCGAAATTGAGGCGCTTGAAATCACTATGAACGTCAGTCTAGATTAGTATTTTACGTTTGAATGGTACTGGCTAAGAACAGCAACAATCTCGTCCATTTTCTCTTTGCTTGGCGGGTTTGTACCTTCAAGAGGGTAGTCAAAACCAAGTGCTTCCCACTTATGTGCACCAAGCTTATGGTATGGAAGCAGTTCTACTTTCTCGATGTTATCCATGTCTTTGATGAATTCGCCTAGCAGATGAGCATCTTCAGGTGTGTCCGTGTAGCCAGGGACAATCACATAACGAATCCACGTCTTCTTACCGATTTTGTGTAAGTAGCGTGCGAAATCCAGAGTACGTCTGTTTGATACACCAATGAAATCGTGGTGAATCTCATCTCGCATGTGCTTAAGATCCAACATAACTAGATCAGAGGCTTCTAGGACTTCATCAACCACTTCAGTGTGCTTACGAATGTAGCCATTAGTATCAAGACAAGTGTGGATGCCTTCAGCTTGAGCTGCGCGGAAAAAGTCACGAACAAACTCAGGTTGTAGCATCGCTTCACCACCAGAACAGGTGATACCACCGCCCGATGCTTTCATGAAATGACGGTATGATTTTGCTTCGTTGATGATCTCTTCGACCGTTACTTCCTTTCCGTCATGAAGATCCCATGTATCACGGTTATGACAGTACATACAACGCATTAAGCAGCCTTGAAGAAACACAATAAAGCGGATACCAGGGCCATCGACAGTACCACAAGATTCGAATGAGTGAATGCGACCAGTTGTAGACATGAGCTATTCTCGTAGAGGAATTTATACCGTTTATTTTATTACAAAAACGGTACATAAAATAGGGTCAAATGGTAACGAGACCTTTAAAAATAAAGGCAACCACCTGTGAAGATGATTGCCTTTATTAAACTTGAAAAGTAAAGGACGAAAGCCCTTACTGGTGGCTAGAAGAAAGCAAACATTGTGATACCGCCAGTGGTGTACACTGACTCTTTCGCTTCTTCGTAATCCGGTGTTTTTGCGGTTAGCGCTAAAGAGGCACCAACGTATCGGTTATACCAAGCGACACCCAATACAGCAGTTGCTTGAATGTTCTCTAAAGTCACATCGTAGATCGCTGGATCTTCGTTGTTTTTATTAGCGTACTCATCAACACCTGAGCGATCGCCTTCGATAGTCAGGTCGTTGAATCGGTAGCGACCTTCGAGGCCTGCATAGGTAAACCAACCAGCGTTTGATGCGCCGATCATGCCCGGTTTGAATGGGTTTTCTGTGGTGATGTTAGCTGCACCAAAGTTACCGCCTAAGTCTGTACCCCAACGAAACATGAAGCCCGTTGAAATGTCACTTCTAAAGTTACCGACGTTGATTTCAGAAACGTTAGAGATTTCGTAGTCAGTATTCGCAAGAGCTTGATTACGCATTAGGTTGAAATGGCTTAGGTAACCAACGCTTCCCGCCCATTCATCATCGACTTGGTATTCCCAACCCATCGGCTCATCCGACTTAGTGATTGAGTGAACCAGCTTTTGAGCATCTTCAGACAGTGCACGTTCGCCCGTAGTACCAAACGTGATATTAAAACGCTGGGCTTGCTGTGGGTTTAAGCTGATGTAATTGAATTCAGTGTGAAGGTAACCTGCGTATGGGCGATCATTAGGCGATGGCGTTTCTAACTCAATGTCAGAAGGCGTATACATCTTGTGGCCAATGGTGATTTCCCACTTGTCTAGAGAGCTTGCGCCCCAGTAGGAAAGACTCAATGGTTTTACCCAGTTATATGGCGTAATACTTGATGATGTGTAACCCAGAAATAAGCCGTTGGTATAGTCTTGGTCGACACCAAAAATACCATCATTATCTAAAGCAAAAGTTAACGTAGAACGCTCAGAGGCTAAAGATGAGAAAGAGAGAAGAATCAGGGGTAAACAACGCAGGTATTTCATGGAGCAGTTACTCTTAAATTATGAACCGCGATATTACCGTAATTTGACAGAATTTGTGGAAAAAAAGTGAATGGCAGGGTGCTTTTTTGCTCAACCTAACATTTCGCGGGATAGGTGAGTGTAGTGCGATTTATTTCAGATATAAAAAAGCCCCGCACATTGGCGAGGCTAATATTATTTACTGTCTATTGAGCGTGAGCTTATAGAGACTCAGTAAATGTACGTGCGATTACGTCAGCTTGTTGCTCTGCAGTTAGAGAGTTAAAGCGAACAGCGTAACCAGATACACGGATTGTTAGCTGAGGGTATTTCTCAGGGTGCTTAACTGCGTCTTCAAGAGTTTCGCGGTTAAGAACGTTAACGTTAAGGTGTTGACCACCTTCAATGCCAGCTTCGTGGTGGAAGTAACCATCCATTAGGCCTGCAAGGTTAGCACGTTGGCTGTCTTGTTCTTTACCTAGTGCGTTTGGCACGATAGAGAACGTGTAAGAGATACCATCTTGTGCGTCAGCAAACGGTAGTTTACCTACAGACGTTAGTGAAGCTACAGCGCCTTTCTCATCACGACCGTGCATTGGGTTTGCACCAGGAGCGAAAGGAGCGCCAGCACGACGACCGTCTGGAGTGTTACCTGTTTTCTTACCGTAAACCACGTTAGACGTGATAGTAAGAACTGACTGTGTAGGGATAGAGTTACGGTAAGTCTTAAGCTTACGGATCTTGTTCATGAACGTAGAAACTAGTTCACAAGCAATATCATCTACACGAGAGTCGTTATTACCGTATTTAGGGTAATCGCCTTCAATTTCGAAGTCAGTTGCAATGCCATCTTCGTCGCGGATTGGTTTAACAGTCGCGAACTTGATTGCAGACAGTGAGTCAGCTGCAACAGATAGACCAGCAATACCACAAGCCATTGTACGACGAACGTCACGGTCATGAAGAGCCATTAGAGACGCTTCGTAGCTGTACTTGTCGTGCATGTAGTGAATGCTGTTTAGTGCAGTCACGTATTGCTTAGCTAGCCAGTCCATGAAGTGATCTAGACGGTCCATTACTTTATCGTAATCAAGAACAGCGTCAGTCATTGGAGCTTCTTTAGGACCAACTTGCATCTTAAGTTTTTCGTCCACACCGCCGTTGATTGCGTAAAGCATTGTTTTCGCAAGGTTAGCACGAGCACCGAAGAACTGCATTTGCTTACCAACGATCATTGGAGATACACAACAAGCGATAGCGTAATCATCAGACTCAAGGTCAGGACGCATTAGGTCATCATTTTCGTACTGGATAGAAGAAGTATCGATAGATACCTTCGCACAGAAACGTTTGAAGCCGTCAGGTAGTTGCTCAGACCAAAGAACAGTGATGTTTGGCTCTGGAGAAGGACCCATAGTGTATAGAGAGTTTAGGAAACGGAAGTTCGAACGCGTTACTAGCGTACGACCGTCGATACCCATACCACCCATAGACTCTGTTGCCCAGATTGGGTCGCCAGAGAATAGCTCATCGTACTCAGGAGTACGTAGGAAACGAACCATACGCAGCTTCATTACGAAGTGGTCGATCATTTCTTGTGCTTGGTCTTCTGTGATTTTGCCAGCAGCGATATCACGCTCGATGTAGATGTCTAGGAAAGTCGAAGTACGACCTAGAGACATTGCAGCACCGTTTTGAGATTTAACAGCAGCTAGGTAGCCGAAGTAAGTCCACTGGATAGCTTCTTGAGCAGTTTGAGCTGGCTCAGAGATATCGAAACCGTATTTCTCAGCCATTTGCTTGATTTGACCTAGAGCACGATGTTGCTCAGAGATCTCTTCACGCAGTTGCATTGTTTCTGCTAGGTTTTCACCGTTTTCGAATTGCTCTTGAAGAGAAGCAAATTGAGCTTGCTTGTCTTTCATTAGGAAATCAATACCGTAAAGTGCAACACGACGGTAGTCACCAATGATACGACCACGGCCGTAAGCATCAGGAAGACCAGTCAGAACACCAGACTTACGACATTTTAGGATATCAGGAGTGTAGATATCGAAAACGCCAGCATTGTGTGTTTTGCGGTATTCTGAGTAGATTTTTGAAACCATTGGGTCAAGAGTTTCACCGTATGCTTTACAAGAACCTTCAACCATACGTACACCACCGTTAGGGATGATTGCACGTTTTAGTGGCTTCTCAGTTTGTAGACCAACGATAGTCTCAAGATCTTTCTCAATGTAACCTGCATCGTGAGCAGTAATGGTAGAGATAACAGAAGTATCGAAATCTACAGGTGCTTTAGTTGCGTTTTCCTGTTTGATACCTTCCATTACCGAAGACCAAAGCTTGTTAGTTGCTTCAGTACCCTCAGAAACTAGGAAAGACTCGTCGCCTTCATACGGCGTGTAGTTCTTTTGAATGAAATCACGAACGTTTACTTCGCTTTGCCACTCACCTGCAGCAAAATCTTCCCAAGCTTTAGCAAATTGCTCTGCCATGACATACCTACCTTTTTAGTAGAAAAAATACGTACATTAACACTGTTGAGCCAGCGCCCCTCGTAAGGGTAGTACACTCTTATTAATAACAATATATATGAGCATATAAGCATCATATGGTTATATATATTGTCACTACCTTTTATATGTTGTCTTTACTCTATGTATTCAAGACTACGCTAAAAAATTTCTGCAAACCTTAAACTAAATCAATAAATGCCAAAAAAAGTTGAAAAAATTTGAGTGGCAGGGGTTGCCACCCAAACTTTTTTTTAATCCTAATACTACTTTTGTGTAGTAAGGACTATTATAGCCAAGCTTTTAGACCATACTGACCTTCTAGCATACCAACTGCAAGCATTGCCACTAGACAGATAACTAAAACGCCAACAGGGATAACAATCTTATCTACAAATGATAGACGCTTTGCACGCTCTTTATCACCAATTAGACCATTATTATCAAGAAGCATAGTTAGTGCCCATGCTAATACTGGGTTAACAACCGCTGAACCAAAGATACAGATACCAGCCGCTTGAGAGTCTTTTGAATCTTTAACCATTTGCATACCTGCTTCAAGTAGAGGTAGAGATACACCTACAAGTAGCGCAACACGCATCACTGGTGGCCATACTGCTACGTCCATCGGGAAACCAAGAATCGCAACAATAATACACAGAGAACCAAGCAAGATAGCGCCGCCAGGGATTGGACGTTTCGCGATTGCTGCTGGGATCATGTAAGTACCCCAAGAAGATGTGATGTTACCACCACCTACTGCAGTACCGACCATTTGACGAACAGAACACATCGTCATTGTGTCATCTACGTCCATCAGAACTTTTTCAGAACGTTTAGGGTAGTTCAGCTCTTGGAAGATACGGTGACCTAGGAAGTCTGGTGACCACATTGCTACTGCAAGAATAGCGAACGGTAGCGAAGCGATGAAGTGCTCAACGTTTGGCAAGCCAAGCATCCAACCTTCAGAAGTCGAACCCCACCAGTAAACTGGGTTTAGGTTTGGAATGCCCATTTCAGTTTCGAACACGATATCGAAACCAGCGCCTAATGCTAATGCAATAGCAAGGCCTGTAAACGCACAAACTGGAATAGCTAACCAACGCTTGTTCACTTTTGCTAAGAAAGCGTAGATAGCAATAGTAATAGCAAGAACGATAAGACCCACGTAACCCATGCTACCCGCTTCAACAGTAGAAGATTGAAGACCAACCGCCCATGCTTGAATTGAGTTGATTTGGCTCATGGTAC
Organism: Vibrio sp. 10N.261.51.A4; assembly: GCF_041471945.1. Taxonomy (NCBI): domain Bacteria; kingdom Pseudomonadati; phylum Pseudomonadota; class Gammaproteobacteria; order Vibrionales; family Vibrionaceae; genus Vibrio; species Vibrio sp. 10N.261.51.A4. The sequence goes on along the minus strand of NZ_JBFRPJ010000002.1, from coordinate 44,869 downwards.
CGGTTAAGCCTAAGAATATGAGCAAGCCACCTGCTGTACCTTCAGAAGTTAGGTTAACAAGTTTAGATCCGCCTTTTAGGAAACTTAGGATGAGACCGAACACACCGATCAGGATGGCCAATGCAAGAGGGTGAGCACCAGCGAGAGCGATGGTACCGATAAGAGGGATCATTGGGCCGTGGTTGCCGGCAAGGTTTGCTTTAGGGTTAAAGAAACCAGAAGCAAGGATACAAAACAGTAGTGCAGGAATAAGCATTTCTACACGAGCGACTTCAATTGCGAAGTCTTTACCTAGGTTTACGTGATCCCAAGCTTGAGTTAGGCCATCAGCCCACGACATCATTACTGCAGAGTACATCGCAATGATACCAATAGTACCAGCAAGTGCAGGAACAAGATCTTCAAGTTCAAAGCGGAAGTCACGACCTGGAAGGTTTAAACCGAAGCGGCGAGGCTTCATGATTTGAAGTTCGTGATCTAGATAATCTGAGCGGCTCTCAAATTCAGAAGCAGGACGGTGTAGCTCTTTATAGCTTTTCTCTTCTACTTCAGAGTTCGCATTATTGACAACGTCTGACATAGATTCCTCATATTTTTTGTTAGTAATTCTAAAATTGAATTCTATAAGTTCGCGTAATTGCGTAATTGCGTTATTTCTTAGTTATAACTCATTAACATTATGTTGCACGGTTTTGCTGTGCTTTATGCAGCTAAGTTAAAAGAAATGTTTGGCATTTTTAATGCCTTATTCTTTGCTGAGGAGTCTAACAAGCTTACCCTTTAGGGTGATTGATCTTGATCACTTTATGAGTATATGTGAAAGAAAGCTACAAAACGCAGCGATTCATTAACTTCCCATTGATGAATCGTGTAATTAGTTTTCACAAATTGACGTTTACCTATCTTCTTCGAGCCTTTGTCGTCATGGCTCGAGTTCAATACTCAATTCTTACTGAGTTATTTCACTATTACTTGCTTCCCAACTGTTCCGAGTGAAATGCTTACAATGTAATAACCTTAAAATAATTGTGCCTTACGGTGTGTATGTAGTGTTGAGCGTGCAGATTATATTTTGCAGATCTCGGCGTATCTAAGTTCACAAAACTTGTTTTTCTTGTGAGACATCAAGCTACGTGAATCTCATTTTGATTAACTTTATTTAAACAATGTAAGGGGTGTAATTGCAGCTTATTGATAGAACTCATTCATTAAATTGAGGCGAAAACGCTACCTTTTGCATAATAAGTCAGAGTGAATCGCTATTTATTCCAATTTATCAGGTTAATAATTTGTTGCATGTTGTTTCGTGTGGTGCTAGTTTGTATCGCATGAAAAGGTCGGAGTACCTTGCATTTTCACAAACTTGGGAGAGAAAGCGCATGAAAGATGTACCAGCGCTGGACATAAAGGATCTACACAAAACGTTTGGTCAAAATGAAGTTTTAAAGGGAATTTCACTTTCTGCGCATAAAGGCGATGTTGTATCGATTATCGGATCTTCAGGGTCGGGTAAAAGTACTTTCCTTAGATGTATCAACCTTTTAGAGACACCAACTGCAGGCGAGATTTGGGTTAATGGCGAATTAATTCAAATGAAAAACAACCGCCAAGGCGTATCTGTTCCTGCCAACGAAAAACAAGTACAGCGTATCCGTTCACGCTTAGCGATGGTTTTTCAAGGCTTCAATCTTTGGTCTCACCTGACCGTTCTCGAAAATGTTATCGAAGCACCCGTTCACGTATTAGGTGTACCTAAAGCTCAAGCGATTGAAAATGCAGAACTACTACTTAAAAAAGTAGGCTTGTATGAGCGCAAAGATTACTACCCAGGTCATTTATCCGGTGGACAACAACAACGAGCGGCAATTGCTCGAGCGTTAGCGGTTGATCCGGAAGTGATGCTGTTTGATGAGCCAACATCAGCACTTGACCCTGAGTTAGTAGGGGAAGTACTCGGTGTAATGCGAGATCTAGCAGAAGAAGGAAGAACCATGCTTGTGGTAACACATGAAATGGCTTTTGCTCGTGACGTATCAAACCATGTGATGTTCCTGCACCAAGGTCTAGTGGAAGAACAGGGCGATCCAGCTAAACTGTTTACGGAACCTGAATCTGAACGTTTACAACAATTTATCTCATCGATTTACTAATCAGAATTGAAACGCCGTTGCCAACGGTAAACAGCGACGGTGTGAACAATAAAACACAACAAGTAAGTTAATAAGCAACAACAAACACAATATTAAAACTAGCAAAACATAAAAACCTAAATCACAGGAGTAGGGATATGAAAAAGTGGTTATTAGTCGCGGCACTTGCTGCAACTGCTGCAACGGGCGTAGCTCAAGCAAAAGAATGGAAAACAGTACGCTTTGGTATTGAAGGTGCTTACCCTCCATTTAGCTGGACAGAAGCTGACGGGTCACTGAAAGGCTTCGATGTCGATATGGCTAACGCACTTTGTACTGAAATGCAGGTGCAGTGTAAGATCGTTGCACAAGACTGGGATGGTATCATTCCTTCTCTACTTGCTCGTAAATATGATGCGATCATCGCGGCAATGTCTATCACGGAAGAGCGTAAGAAAAAAATCGACTTCACTGGTAAATACGCACTTATCCCAAACAAGTTCATCGCTAAGAAAGGTGCAGGCCTTAACTTTGATGATCTAAGCGGTCAAAAGATTGCAGTTCAACGTGCAACAACTCACGATAAATACCTAACAGACAACTACGGCGATACAGTAGAGATCGTTCGTTACGGTTCATTCGACGAAGCTTACCTTGATCTAGCAAACGGTCGTGTTGCTGCTGTACTAGGTGATGCATCTGCTCTAGAAGAAGGCGTGCTGAACAAAGCTGGTGGTGAAGACTACGAGTTTGTTGGCCCCTCTCTAACGGATCCTAAGTGGTTCGGTGAAGGTATGGGTATTGCTGTTCGTAAGCAAGACAAAGATCTGACTAAGCAATTAGATGCGGCAATCCTTTCACTACGTGAAAAAGGCATCTACCAAGATATCGCGGCTAAATACTTCAACTACGACGTATACGGTCAGTAATCTTTAGCGTCAATTCTTAAGGGAGAGGTTCTCCTCTCCCTGTCTTACCAACTTTTTCGCAGTTCTGTTGGAATCCATTATGTTTGATTTACAAGGATATGAAGCGTCGATCCTGAAAGGGGCGGTGCTCACAATCGAAGTTGCCTTGCTGTCGCTAATTTTAGCTATGGTTCTTGGTATGCTAGGTGCCTTAGCAAAACTCGCGCCTTATCGCTGGGCTCGTGCTATTGCAACCCTCTACACAACCGTCATTCGAGGCATTCCAGATCTCGTACTGATGATGCTGATTTTCTTTGGTGGACAAATCCTTTTAAACAACAGTTTGTATTCCATCAACGAGTGGCTCAACGAGTGGTTTGCATCCAGTGATCCTAACCACGAATGGACCGCTTACTTACCTGATTATATTGATGTCAGCCCATTTGTTGCTGGTGTCTTAACCATAGGCTTTATTTTCGGTGCCTATATGGCAGAAACGTTCCGTGGTGCCATCATGGCTGTCGACAGCGGTGAAATGGAAGCGGCAAAAGCTTATGGTATGAGCCCTGTAAAGGCGTTTCACCGCATACTGCTACCGCAGATGATTCGTCACGCATTACCGGGTTTTGGGAACAACTGGCTGGTATTACTTAAAACCACTGCGTTGGTTTCCATTATTGGCCTAGAAGATATGGTGCGTGTTAGCGCACTGGCAGCGGGTTCAACCAAAATGCCATTTACCTTCTATATGACAGTGGCGATTATCTTCTTATTCTTCACCAGTGTTTCAACGGGCCTGCTTAAGCTGGTTGAACGTAAATTCAGTATCCACGCGAGGTAGTTATGGACTTTTCATTGATAATTGAAAGCCTACCGATTTACCTTGGTGGTTTATGGACAACGGCTTGGATGGTTTGTGTCGCTTTGATTATTGGCTTATTCGTAGCCATACCATTAGCGATTGCTCGTAACAGCCCAAATATGCTGATTAACGCTCCGGCTTGGTCGTTCATTTATTTCTTCCGTGGTACACCGTTATTGGTTCAGTTGTATCTGATTTACTACGGTATGGATCAGTTCTTCCCAGTAAAAGACACGCTATGGGAAAACGCTTGGTTCTGTGCTCTAGTAGCATTCATTCTTAACACATCAGCATATACGGCAGAGATCATTCGCGGTGCCATTAACGGCTTACCTAAAGGTGAAGTTGAAGCAGCAAAAGCGTACGGCATGAGCACACCAAAGACTTACCGCCGCATCATTTTGCCAAGTGCTCTACGTCGTGCATTACCGGCTTACAGTAACGAAGTTATCTTCATGCTTCACGGCTCTGCGGTAGCGGGTATCGTAACCATTATGGATCTAACCGGTGCAGCTCGTTTGGTTAACTCTCGTTACTATGCCCCATTCGAGTCTTTCCTAACGGCAGGTCTGTTCTACATGGCACTAACGTTCATCATCATCGCGATTTTCAAATTCGCAGAGAAGCGTTTCCTTGCTTATCTAAGACCCCTTAGCTAATTGCACGGTATTCACACAGTTAACAAAACGGCGCTCATTGAGCGCCGTTCTTATTTAGGGTTTGTATAGGAATTAGTTGAGTAGCTCTTTGAAGCAAAAAGGACTTATTACACAAGCAATAAGTCCTTTAACTTTGTTTCTGATTTACTAGTTCAAAAAGCAATTAAACTTCATTAACGCCAATGAAATCACCATCAAAGGATGCATCAGTGTAGATGATGACTTCTTTGCCTCCTTTGGTGAAGCTATAAGCGGTAATCGTTTCAGTTCCATCGAGTCCAAGTTTATCTTGCATATCTTGGTCTAGCGTCACTGATGTTGCGGTTTGGTATTGGAATCCTTGAAGATGACTTGCGTCGATATCTTCAATTCCTAAAGCAAAGAATTCAGCAACTTGGTCGTCGTTCTTTGCTCTATTACCATCAAGGTCATGGTTTTGATTGAAGGTTTTACCTAGAGAAATAGTCAGTTTGTCATTAGCTGAGTCTCCCCCTATGACTGCTTCAAACCCATTGATGTTTGACCCCTTCGACATGTCGATATCGACACCACCAGGGTCATTGGCGACCAGTACATCGAACCCTTTACCACCATGAATTAGAGTATCCTCTGCATCAAAGGCTACTGTATCGTTGCCTTTACCAGCACGGATTTCGTCTGCACCACCACCACCAATGATGATGTCATCGCCTTTACCGCCTTTGATATGGTCGATTCCGTCTCCGCCATCAAGCCAATCATCGCCTTTACCACCAAACAATTGCTCTGGTTGGTCGTCGATTTCAACGGTGGTTACCACATCATCGAAGTCACCATCACCGCCAGGGTTGTCATTCCAGAACTGATTTCCGAGTTCTGTACCCGGATTGAAGTTGTTAATGCCGCTAACATCTAAGGTAAGGTTGCCGTTACTACCGACTAAATCTTGTACGCCCAGCAAGAAGGGGTGGTCACTATTGTTAGAGCTGGTCGCTTGTTGAGTGTTTAAGTCAATTGCGATACTTTCGCCTGAGACGAAACCGTCATTCCCGCCATCTGGGATAATGAAGAACCCGAGCGTATCAACGCAATCATCACAGTGCCCCAAATCGAGACTAAAGCTGTTGCCAGCTTCAGAGTTTGGAAGGTGATCTTTCACATTCCCCCAAATGACTTCAGCGTTTACATTGCCTTCACTGTCTTTTGTGAAGTAACCAAACGAATTTTCGAAGCCCGCTTCGGTGCCTTCCATAGTGACGTCAATAGTCCCTCTGAAGCTACTTACATCGTAGTAACCCGTCTCAGGATCGAGTTCAGGTATGCCACCTTTGGCGTTGTCACCACCAAGAATGACATCGTCCCCACGACCACCGCGCAATATATCGGTTCCGTCACCCGTTAGGCCATCGGTGGTAACAGAAGTGACGTAGTAGTCACTTGAATCGGCATTAGCGTTTCCGTTTTTGTCAAATGCAGGACCAACGGCAGTAAACTGAAGTTCATCAAAGGCTTTAAAGCCAGTGTCATCAGGACCGATGTTTAGATAACCGCTGTTGTTATTGCCATCCGCTAAATCGCTCGCAATGAAATCGCCCTCAGCGACCAGAATACCTTCCCGATATGCTGCCCAATGGCCTGCCTCATCTACGCCATTGTCGCCTTCATTTAAGTAGAGGTTGGAAATGCCGACTTTAGCAATCATTGTATGTTCGTCTAAGCTGACGGAAAACATCTCTGATGCACCTTCACCGGTAACGCCGTCGTAGCTGAAGCCAATTTGAGCAAGCACGCCAGCCTCTGCTGCGCCATCTACCCCATAACCTGTACCGCCAGAGCTTGCATTACCTGTATCAACGGTGCCGACAGAACCATCAGCGTTGTAGGCGGTTGAATTTGCTGATAGGTCGACGGATGTCGTTGGATCTGCTAATTCAAACTCGCCGGTTCCTTCGTTAAACGACAGCGCTTCAAAGTTATCGCCGATAATTACGTCATTCCCTTTACCGCCTCGAATCAAATCGTTCCCAGCAGCGCCTTCATTTGCAGCGTCTGGCCCGTTATCACCGATTAGCACATCGTTATGCAGTACTTGCTTCAATGACACATTGTCAATCAGAGCCCCAAAGGTATCTTCTGCACCGTCGGCAATAAAATTGAGTGAGTAATTTCCTGAAGAGAGATCGACATCTTCGCTAAACAGATCCCAATCATCATCTACGCCGTCAATGTCTTGGAAAGACTTCTCGAATACAACGTCGGTGCCCGCCATTATTTGGACTGTGAAAGGAGCGGTGGTGCTATCGCCTCCTTTATTACGGAAAGCGTAGGAAAAATCGAGTTGATATATACCGTCGTCATCGACCGTAAATGTTTGGGAGACGGTTGAATTTGAATTCGCGCCATGCGAGTCTAATTCTAGGAAGTGACCACTGGCGATATCAGTCCCGTAACCATCAGCTGGGACACCGCCATGCAGTTGTTCTTGAATCTCGATACTGCCAACCTCTGCGTTCCATGCACCGGCGCTTGGCGCTGTTCCCCATGTATTGCCAAGGTCAAAAGCTTCAAAATCACCATCGCTGATTAGGTTTTCGCCAAATTCTGCACCAGCGCCTCTGTCACCATAAATAATGTCATTGTTCGCACCGCCTTCAACATAATCATCACCGGCACCTGCAACCACAATGTCGTCAACACACTCTTCTCCTAGCGCTTCTAAATCTTTATCGCGTGCCGCGCTTAAATCGCGGTTAACGCCGGCTTCATCACCAGCATTGAGCGAATGATTCCAAGCTTCAACCACATCGTTTCCGGCACCTGCTTTAATTGTGTCCGATCCACGTCCAGCAGCGATAAAGTCATCGCCGCTGCCGGCATGCACAATGTCGTCGCCTTTACCGGCTCGTACTTCGAGGTTATCGCCGCTGAGGTTAGAAAGGTCATTGTTGACATCTCTAGATTCTGGGGTGGGGAGGTTAGGACCATCTACTAGTGTATTGGTATCATTGCTACCATTACTTTTCAGTCCTGCTGCTGTATTGGTTACTTCTGCCATCGTTTTTTCCTCACATATCATTCGATACATAGAGGCAGCCCAGCCATCTCGGCTTCATCCCTGAGATCTGGAGCTTTCCGTCCTCACCTCACGATGAGTTTGGCTTTATCTTCTTTGTGCGCTTGGTTAAATTTCTCTCATTGCCTTATAGGCGCTCACAGAGAGTGGGTTGAGTAGATACTCGAGCGGTGTTTGTTGCTCAAGTAATATCATCACTTCTGCGGGCATGCCCGGATACAATGAGATGTTTTCTAATGCTTCTAGCTCAGACTTATCTAACGATACTCTCGCTAAGTAAGCAGAAGATCCTGTAGCTTGATCGCTAATGCGGTCAGCCGAAATATGGACTAATTTTCCACGAATCGGTGGTGTTTTACGGAAACTGTATGCAGTCAGTCTTACTTGGGTATCCAACCCAATTCGTAAGGCTTCAATGTCTTCTGGCTTGACTAACGCTTCTACAATCAACTCGTCATTTTGCGGAACCAATTCCATTAAGGTTTCACCGGGTGGAACAATGGCATTTTCGGAGACCACATTAAGTCCAACCACCACACCACTTTGAGGTGCTCTTATTTCAACCCGGGTAAGAATATCTTGAGCATTGACCATAGCTTCTCTGGTTTCATTCAGCTTTCGTTCTAAATCTTGTATCTCTTCGCCGAGCGTTTTGGCGTAAGTATAATCCGCGTTGATCAGCTCTAATTTCGCTTCGGCGATGGTGCGCTTGGCGTGTCCGATTCTAGCTTTGAGGTCAGCAACGTTACCTTGTAATTGAGAGCGTTCTCGCTGTAAATCCAATAAGCGAGATTTGGATGTGTTACCGGAAACAAGCAAATCTTGGTGCATTTGTACCTGTTCTTCTAAATACTTCAGGCTTCGATTTCCGGCTAAGAATCGTTGTTGGAAGCCTTGCAGATCAAGTTTTGATTGCTCGACTTTTTGCTGTAACACATCGGATTCACCGGATTTTAACGATTGTCTTTTGCTGAAAAGTTTACTCTGCGTATCAAGTAAGCTTGATACGTTTGGGTCACTCATAAGGGAGAGTAATCTCATATCAAATTGAATTTCTTGATGACTCGCTAACTCTGATTGTAAGCGGTTCAGCCGCGCTAAATCACTTTGCCACTGAGCTCTTAGCCTTAGAAGCGATGCTTGAGCTTGTGTGTGACTTAACGTGATGAGCAGTTCGTCTTTTTGAACATGGTCGCCGTCAGAAACATGGACGATTTCTACAATCCCGCCTTCTAAGTGCTGAATGGGTTTTCGCTTTGATTCTACGATAATCACGCCTGGCGCAATGGCAGCAGAAGAAAGCGGGGCTAGGTATGCCCAAGCAGCAAAGCCACCAAGAGTAGTCACAAGAACTAACCAGATGAACACCTGTATTTTGAATGTAGAAAAGATCAGTTTTCTACCATCGTCGAAGTGAATACCTTTATCGTCATGATGAATACTAGCCATTCGACACCTCCGAGGAAGCGACATTGAAGAGCGACCGGACAACTTTACTCGCTTCGCCTGCTTGCGTTATCTGGCCGTTTTTCAATTCAACAACCCAATCGACATGTCTGAGTAAGCTTGGGTTATGCGTTACCATCACGACAGAAATGGATTTCTCTTTCGCCAATTGTAATAGCGAAACAAGAAACTCTTCGCCTTCTTTGTCGAGATGTGAATCGGGCTCATCAAGCACGAGTAGCTTAGGTGAGAAAACTAATGCTCTTGCGATGGCAAGTTTCTGGGCTTGTCCACCAGATAACTGATGACCAAAAGAACCGATAATCGTTTCATATCCATTCGGTAAGGCGACAACAGCGTCATGCACACCGGCTTGAATAGCGGATCTGACGATTTGGCTATCCGTAACGTTGGAATCAAATCGGGCGATATTTTGTTTTACAGTGCCATGTAAAAAGTCGATGTGCTGAGGAACATAACCGACGGTGTGTTTGAACTGATTCAGATTCCACAACTCAACATTGAGTCCATCGATAGAAATGCCACCTTTTGAGGGCGATATGCCGTTAGTGATCATTTTGCAGAGGGAAGACTTACCTGACCCGCTAGGGCCTATCAATGCGACTCGATTTCCTGATTCCAGTCTTAGCTTCAAACCATTAAGAGTCGGCTTGTTAAGGTTTTCAGAGGCGAACCATGTGACGTTGTCGATGACCAGATCACCTTTAATGATTTCTAACTCGGTTCGCTCGGTATGTTTAGTATGAGAAGCAAATTCCTTAGCTAAGCGTTTGTTTGCATCCAAACCAGTTTTCCATGCTTGAATACCACTAGAGAGCATCTCAATAGGCTGGAGTGCTCTCGCCATTAGGATTGAACCCGCAATCATTCCGCCAGCAGACATGGCATTTTGAATGACTAGACTTGCTCCGACAGCCATGATGATGAGTTGAAGGACCATACGTATGTAACGAGAAAATGCACTCAGTGAACAGGTGGCTTGATCTAAATGGCTTCGAGACCAGCTCTTCTCCGCCAATATTTCTTGGTAGGTCTGACTTAAACCTTGTTGTTGATGTTGGCTAAAGATCGTGGCGTGTTTTTGAAAGCACTCGTCGTTTTTTCTTTGTGTTGCGAGCTGGCTTAAGTAAGTGGTTTTAAAGTGCTTAGATTTAACCCAATGAGAAAGCAATGTTGTCATGAGAATAAAAACAACGGCACCCACACCGACTAATCCTATATATGGATGAATCGCAAACATAATAATAAGAAAAAGGGGAGTGAATGGCAGATCAAACATGACAAAGTAGGCTGGAGAAGAGAGTAGGCTCTTTACCTCACTTATATCGTTGAACAGATGTTTTTCTTTTGATTTCGATGAGAAGGAGGTTTGTTCAAATAGCTGCTGAGACGCGATAAATTCAAATTTGATCGCTTTCTTTTGTGCATACTTGGCTCTAGACGCGTCAAGGAACGCTTGGGCTGTAAGTAGGAACACAGCAATGAAAGCCAAGAATAGAAGCGTATCTAAACTTTGACTTGAGAGGACTCGATCAAACACTTGAAGGCTGAATAAGGGAACGACTAACATCAATACGCTGATCGCTCCGCTGACCACCATCATCGGAAGTAAACTACGCAGATTAATTGGATTTATACCGGCCCAAGGCTTTGCGTCCATACAAAACTCTCTCCATTGGTTGTCCAAATAGTATAGATGGGCAGTGGCGAGAATGTGAACTATCTCAAGCTTTTTGAGTGGATTTGAGCTAAGTAAAAAAAATGCACAAGCTAAACAAAAGCTTGTGCATTTTTGATTTGAAATTTAATTTGGATTTTATTTAAACGTCGACCAAATCGGAGCGTGATCTGACGGTTTTTCAATGCCTCGTAGCTCGTAATCGATGCCAGCTTCAGTACACTTATCGGCAAGCTTTTGAGTCGCTAGGACTACATCAATACGCAGGCCGCGGTTGTCTACGAAGCCTTTTGAGCGGTAATCAAACCACGAGTATTGATCATTCACTTCAGGGTGCAGCAAGCGGAAGCTGTCTACAAAGCCCCAGTCCATCAATGTTTTCAACCATTCTCGCTCTTCTGGTTGGAAAGAGCATTTACCTGTTTTTAACCAACGTTTCGCATTAGGTTCACCAATGCCGATGTCTGCGTCGATAGGGCTGATATTAATGTCGCCCATCACAATCACTTGCTCATCTTTGTTGTGATAATCGTTTAAGTAAGTCATTAAGTCTTTATAGAACTGGCGTTTGTACGGGTATTTTGTTTCATGCTTGATGTTATCCCCTTGAGGGAAGTAGCCATTTAGCACGGTAACCTTTTCACCATCTTCATCTTCAAACGTCGCCATGATCATGCGTTTTTGATGGTCTTCATTATCTGTTGGGAAACCCTTCTGCACAGAAATAGGCTCTTGCTTACACAACATTGCCACACCGTAGTGGGCTTTTTGACCGTGGAAGTAAACCTTATAGCCCATTGCTTCAACATCAGCAATTGGGAAGGCTTCATCGTGCACTTTTATCTCTTGCAGACCAATCACGTCGGGTTGGTGTTTGTCGATAATAGCTTGCAGTTGGTGAAGGCGGGCTCTAAGACCGTTGATGTTGAAGCTAATTACTTTCATTTGTTTTTATACCTCTCGTAAACCTTTGTCACTGCTTGTTTTTAAAGGTTTTTGATTTGGTGGATTTCATGGTTCATCGTATTTAACCATGCTTAATAATTTCTGTCGCCACTTTGTAGAGACAAAATGGCGACATTAAATGATGTGAGTACTTACAGTTACGTAGAATCTATTGAGTCTTAAGTAAATCCAAAAAGAACGCGTATTCAAGTGCGTCTTCTTTTAATCGTTTAAATCGGCCAGAAGCGCCACCGTGACCGGCTTCCATATCGGTTTTGAACAGCAATACGTTGTTGTCTGTTTTCATTTCACGCAGCTTCGCAACCCATTTCATTGGCTCAAAGTACTGCACCTGTGAGTCATGCAGGCCTGTTGTCACCAACATGTTCGGGTAGTTTTGTACCTTAATGTTGTCGTACGGTGAGTACCCCAGCATGTAATCGTAGTAGGCTTTATCGTTCGGGTTACCCCATTCGTCATACTCGTTGGTGGTTAGAGGAATCGATTCATCGAGCATGGTTGTCACAATGTCTACAAACGGAACATGTGCACCAATACCACGGTACAGTTCTGGTGCTTGGTTGATGATTGCCCCCATCAATAGACCGCCAGCAGAGCCACCAACGGCGAACACTTTATCTTTTGCGCCGTAGCCTTCTTCAACAAGCTCTTTGGTTACATCAATAAAGTCGTTGAACGTGTTTTGTTTGGTCAGTTTTTTTCCATCTTCATACCAAGGGCGACCAAGCATTTCTGAACCGCGGACATGTGCGATGGCATAAACAAAACCTCTATCTAGTAGGCTTAGGCGAGTTGAGCTGAAGGTCGGTTCGATGGTAGAGCCGTAAGACCCATAGCCGTATTGATAGATTGGGTTAGTGCCGTCTTTCTTGAATAAATCTTTGCGATAAACCAAAGAGACCGGGACTTGCTTACCATCGCGAGCCGTAACCATGATTCGCTCTGATTGGTAGTTATCCGCTTCGAAATCACCTAATACGGGTGTTTGCTTCATGAGCTCGAATTCACCTGTACTTAGGTCGAAATCATAATAAGTACCTGGCGTGGTTAAGCTGCTGTAATAGATACGAACTTTTGAGTTATCTAATTCATAGTTACTCGTTAGGTAAGCGGCAAATGCGGTGTCGTTAAATCCAAGTGGGAACTCGTTGCCTGTTGAGAGTTGGCGAACTGTCACTGTAGACAAGCCATCCGCGCGTTGCTCGTAAACAAGATGGTCATCAAACAACTCGAAATCAACAAGCTGAGTATTGTCGTCTGCTGGGATGACATCGACCCATTTTGAGCGATCATGCATCTCTTCGGCGGTGACTTTCATTAAACGGAAGTTGACCGCTTGGTAGTTGGTGTAGATGTAATACCAATCACCTAGCTTAGCGATGCTGTACTCTATGCCGGTCTCTTTTGGGTAGAAAGCCTCAGCTGTAGCCTTTGGGTTGTTGGCATCGATGACTGAAACACCGCTGGTTTCTGTGCTCGAGTGCCAAATGTAGACCTGTTCACCATCTTTGCTTTTGCTCAAAGAGGTGTAGTAAGCGCTATCGGTCTCTTCGTAGATTAACTCATCGCTTGCTTGATCTGTGCCTAATACGTGGCGGTAAACTTGATAACCCAGCAATGTTTGTGGATCTTTTTTGATGTAGTAGAAGGCTTGGTTGTCGTTTTGCCATGCGATTGCACTCGAAGCGCCTTCAATTTCATCTTTTAGGTATTCACCTGTTGTGAGGTCTTTGATCTTGATGGTGTAAATGCGGCGGCTTAGCGTATCTTCGCCATAGGCCAACAAGTTTTCGTCTGGGCTGATCGTTAAGCCACCAATACTGAAGAATTCATGTTCTTTTGCTAGCTCGTTAACATCTAAGATGACTTGCTTGTCTGTGCCTAAAAAGTTTTTTTCACGCAGGTGAACTGGGTATTCGTTGTCACCTGTGACCTTATTCGAGTAGTAGTAACTGCCTTTGCGAACCGGTACCGAATTGTCGTCTTTTGCGATTCGGCCTTTGATCTCTTGAAATAATTGTTTTTGTGCTGCTTCTGTATGTTTTAACACTGTATCTGCGTACTGATTCTCTTGCTCAAGTTGTTGCAATATCTCTGGATCTTGGCGTGCATCATCGCGCATCCAATAGTAATCATCGATTCGGATTTCACCATGAATCGTCATTGCGTGAGGGACTTTCTTAGCAACGGGTGCTTGGGTTTGCTGAGCGACGAGCTGTGATTGAGAGTAGTGGTTCATGGTTGAGATTCCTTGATTGCTGCATCCGGCGACAAGCGCTATTGATACGGCTAATGTGGTTAAAGCGATACGCATCTGTATATCCTTAGTGTGTACCTTACTCGTTTTAATGCCAGCATCCTTTGTTGTGAGAGTTCAGGTACGTTGGTGTTCTTCCAGTGATATTATTTATAATTGGATTCTGGATATGCACCTTCATCGTAAGTGTCTGTTATTGTTTTCAAAAAATCAAAGCAATGTTAAATGAAATTACTGATACGTGAGAGTGGAAGGAATAAATGTGCAACAAAAAGGGACACACTTTTCAGTATGTCCCTTTCCTTTGTTTAGCAAGATTCGAGTTTTACGTTAAATAGCCAATGGCATTTCGCTTGAGTGGTCAGGTTTACGATTAACCCAACGTAAACCAAGCATAGCGATGAATGACATAGCAATCATCAGGCAACCGAGTGGCAGTTGGTCTTGAGCTGGGAAGAACGATGCCAATAGTGTTGCGATGCCAGCACCTAGGTTTTGCATACCACCTAAAATCGCACCTCCAGTACCAGCGTGGTACGGGAATGGCGAAAGTGCCCCTGTTGTTGCTGCTGGGAATAATATGCCAGCGCCCAAGAAGTAAATTGTGGCACCGCCAATCAAAGTTAATGCTGTTGTTTGACCAAACAGACCCGGTATCAATACCACTGTTGAGCCTACCAATATCGCAACCAGACCAACATTCAATGCACGGCGCTCAGAGCGACGTTGTGCGATGTAACTAGATAAGCCTGCACCGACTAAGTAACCTGGAATAGGCAAGACAAACAGCAAGCTTACTGTGGTTGCCGGTAAGCCAAGTACGCCACCAAGCAACACACCTGCCGCTGCTTCAAATACGGCTACACCAGCAAAGGTTGCGACTAATACCAATAAGAAACCTTGGAAACGTTTATCAGACAGAACGAACTTGTAGCTGTTGGCAACCGATTCATGCTTGCGTCGTTCTTTCGGCAGTGTTTCCATCATGCTCGTCATCATAGTGATCACAACAGCAATACCAAACAGCGCAAGGAATAAGTAGCTAGAACGCCAGCCGAAAACTTCTGTTAGGTAACCACCCAGTACAGGAGCCATCAATGGTGAGAAAATCACACACATGCTAATCAAGCTGTTTGCACGGTGCAGCTCTGCGCCTTCAAAACAGTCGCGAGTCAATGTACGAGACATCGCACCACCACAACCGATGCCCAAACCTTGGATAAAGCTGCCCGCTAAGAACCATTCATATTCGTGAGCGAACAATGCTACCAAAGTACCGATGATGTAGATGATCAAACCAATCACGATGATCGGTTTACGACCTAGGCGATCTGAAAGTGGGCCGTAAACAAATTGCGACAGACCATAAGGGATCAAGTAACACGCCATCACTGCCTGCAGTGAAGATGCCGAAACTAAGAACTCACCTGCCATATGACCGATAGAAGGCACGTACATCGTTTGAGTCATTTGACCTACGGCAGTCAGAATAGCGATTAAAAAGGTAAGTTTCGCTAATGGAAACGAGGCGGACATTTGCGTATCTCTCCAAAAATTAAGACGTAAAAAGCCTTAGCGCTCCATTAAAGGAGAGCCAAATGAATAAAGTGTTCAGGGAATCTAGGCGTGAGATATTAGAGCTTGATTGCGGGCTTAGCAATCAAAAAGTGTGAAGTTGATCAAGATAAAAATCTATAACTTGGATTATAAAAACTAATCCGAAGTTACTGCATTTTAAAGAGGGAGAGGGTGGAGTGGGCTTCCTTTAAATATCGATGTTCTGGCTATGTCCAAAGCGCTAAAACCTAAGCAACACAGCTAATGATTATATGAGTACATCATTTGAAATCACAGAAAAAAGGAAGAAAACACGCTCTATTAACATTTGTATAAACTTTCGTTTTATATGTAAGCAATTTGTGCTGTAATTATCCGCTAAGCTATTCGTCTAACTCATTTACATTGTGTACAGCAATTCGTTGTCGATGTGATAGTTATGGTTATGGTTATGGAAGTCTTTTGGCTTAAATAAGGATATTAAATGCGCTCTCTATCGGTACAGTGGAAAATAACCCTCTTAGCAGGTTGTTGTTTAATCATTACGTCACTGTCTCTTATTGGTTTCTCGATCTACAACGCGACGAGCAATCAACAAGTCATCAAATCTCAAAGTTCAGAATCAGTTATCAATAAAACTCAGCAGTTGCTGGCGTCTGTTTCTCAGCTAAACGCTCAAGAAACTCAACGTTATGTAGACGAAGCTATTTACCGCGCAGAGATGCTTGCGGCCAGTGCTCAGTTTCTAAAAAACAATGCAGACGAAAACTTTACACCAAGTGAAGAGCTTCGTACCGCCTTGGATGAAATGGTTCGTCGCTCGGTTTTAAACTTCGACTCTATTCAAGGAGCGTATCTAGTTTTCAAGCCTGACTTGCTCGATAGTGAAGATGCGAATTATGTCGATGCTGATTATGTTGGTTCTAACGAAAAAGGTCGTTTTGCTCCTTACTGGAAGGTGGCAGATAACGGTGAAAATGTTCTAGCGAACGTTCTTTCAGAATCTATCTTGAATGATGACAGCAATAGCGAACGTTTTTACTGTCCTTTGTCTTCAGGGCAAACGTGTATTAGTACGCCGAGAGTCGTGAACAGCGGTGGTGTAGCACTACTTACGTCCTCTATTTCAGTCCCTATTTTGGTTGACGACGTTGCTATTGGTTTTCTTGGTATTGATCTAAGACTTGATGGTTTAACCAGTGTGATTACTCAATCTGACCAGAGCTTGTTTAACGGTGCGGGTAAAGCTTACGTGGTTAGTCTAGATGGTTCGGTCATCGCTTCTGATGATTCAAGCATTGCAGTCGGTTCAACTTTCCAAAGTGGCAATACAAACAGTGATTTAATGACCGACTTTATCTTTGGTGGTGAAGTGACAACGCAATGGAGCGAGAACGGTGAGTGGTTACTTGCCTTTGCACCTGTTGTTGCAGCTAACCAAACTTGGGGGGTGTTGTTTGAGATCCCAAGAGACAGTGTCGTCGCTGACGCAAATAAATTGGATTCCATCATTAGCACTAAGCTAAGTGAAGGCATCAAAACAGAAGTGATCGCCGGTACAGTGTTTATTATCTTTGGCTTAGCCATTATCGCGTTTGCCTCGTTGTCTATTGTGAAGCCGATTCGTCAGGTTGTGGAAAGGTTGAATGACATCGCTTCAGGTGAAGGTGATTTGACGCAGCGCTTGGAAGTGAAGTCTCAAGATGAAATCGGTCAGTTGTCAAAAGGATTTAACCTGTTCCTAGATAAGCTGCAACACACAATCAAAGAAGTCATTCACACCACAGAACAAGTGGCAAATACTACCAGCCAAGCGAAAGCATCAGCATCAAGTACTCGTGAAAGCAGCGAGTCTCAATTTAAAGAAGTGGATCTAGTCGCGACAGCGGCCGAAGAGATGACTCAAACTGCGGGCTTAGTGGTACAAAATGCAGAAGTGGCCGTTGATGCAGCGTGCGAAGCGAATCGTTCTGCTCAACAAGGGCAACAAGTCATCGAACTTTCAGCAGGTGAAATGAGAAAGCTGGTGGAGCGTATGTCGAGTGCTGTTCCTATTGTTGAAGAATTGGCAAAAAATAACGGAAACATCACCGAGATCTTAAGTGTGATTGAAGGGATCTCTGAGCAAACTAACTTACTGGCATTGAACGCGGCGATTGAAGCGGCTCGTGCTGGCGAACAAGGTCGAGGTTTTGCTGTTGTTGCGGATGAGGTAAGAAACCTCGCAAGTCGCACCCAGTCATCGGTTGGTGAGATCAGAGCGGTGATCGACAAGGTTCATGCTGGAACTCAAGATGTCGTTGAAGCAATACAAGAAGGCAATATCCTAGCTAACGATACAGCACTACACGTTCAGAAAGCAGTTGAAGATCTGGGGTCGATCTTTACTTCTATTGAGGCGATCAGTGATATGAACAGTCAGATCGTTCGAGCAGCCGAAGAGCAACAATCGGTTTCCGGTGAAGTAAATCAAAGCGTGGTTAATATTCGCGATTTGAGTGCGAAGATCTTGGAGCAAGCCGCGGCTTCTGAGCAAGTGGGTAATGAAATTAACCAACTGTCTCAACAACAACAGAAGTTGGTCAATCAGTTCAAGGTATAGTTGTTCAAGGATAACTACTAAGCCTTAACCAATTCTTGAATAGAAAAAGGGACAAATGAAGATTTCATTTGTCCCTTTTTTAATTGTTTATTTAGAGGCTAGGCAATAACCAGCGGTTGACGCTGCTTACTCTTCGATAAACCAGTAGCCTTTGTTGACCAATTCAGTCACGACAGTTACGCCCGAAGGAGATAGGGCAGTAGCCGAGGTAATCATGGTCTCATCGCAAAGTATGTTGAGTAACGAAGAATCCGCTTCATCAACCTTAACCACTTCGCCATTGATGTAAGCCGTGTTGCTTTCATTTTCGTGGTAGAGCGCTTTTAAGCCTGATACTCGGTGAATTTCACCTTCAGACTCTATGTGTTGAGCGATCTCTTCTTGAGTCCATAGTGGCTCTGGAGCAACGATATCAAGCTGGTGGCGTGATTGGCTTAGCAGACAACCCATGAATTCACTGATGGTTTCAGGTTGCTCTAGTGCAGATTTCAACATGCCTGTGAGATTACTTAAATCCGATGAACGAATTTTTCCGTAGCCTTCTTGCATTTTGAATTCTGGATCGTGCAGGTGTACGTCACCCATATCATGAGCAAGCACAAAATCGGCAAAGTTGCTGATCAGTTCTTGTTCTTTAGGCGAGCGGTAGCCAATAGAGTAGCTCATTGACGGCTCTAACGTGCTCCCTTCATGTGGGAAACCTGGTGGGATATAAAGGATATCGCCCGGCTCTAAAGTTTCATCAATGATTGGGTCAAAACCTTCAATTTGACGAAGTGCAGACGCTTGAACAGTCTCTTTGTATTGGCCAACATCTTTAGCGCCAACCTTCCATTGACGTTTGCCTTGACCTTGAATGATGAAGACATCGTATTGATCAATATGTGGGCCTACGCCGCCTTCAGGTGCTGAGTAGCAGATCATGAGATCGTCGAATAACCAGTTTGGTAACGCTTGGAACGCCTCAGTCAGCTGATTTGCGCCTTGGTGCCAGTGGTTCGCTGCTTGAACGATCAGTTGCCAATGAGTTTCGGTTAATTCGCCAAACTTTTCTTCAGAGAATGGGCCGTGTTCTGCAGTCCACTGATTGTCGAGGTTAGAGACAAAGCGAGAATCCACTTCTTCTTCCATCGATAAACCAGCAAGTTCTTCCGGCGAAATTGGGTCGACGAAGTTTTGGAAGCCACCCTTTAAGATGGTTGGTTTTTTATGCCAGTAGTTTTCAAGAAACTCGGGCATAGAAAAGCTGAGTTGGTACATGTGAATCCTGTATATTTTTATGCTAGATGCTAGATGCTAGATGCTAGATGCTAGTTTGGCTTGTAAATCTTGCTGGACAATTTTGATTGCTTCTAACGCGACTTTTGGATCGATTTCGTTGCTTTCGAGCAGATAGATCAGGTCGACAGCTAACTTAACTTCTTCTGGTGCGTTATCCAGTGGTGATGGTGTGTTATCAGTGTTCATTTCGCTTAGGGTTCTCTAAGTTAATCAGTCTCTCAATATTTTTCATTGAGTCTTCACAGCGTTCTAATCGCTCTTTTGCTAACTGCCAAGCCTCTTCCGCTTTTTTCTTACTGTGGCGAGGAGCAGAATCAAACGTTAACTTTCGTACTCGTACTAAATCGACCAATCGCTTTTGCCAGTCTTGGTGCTGGGCGAGTTCGTTGTATAGGTCGTTCAGGGTTTTCCCTGACTTGCTTTTTCGGTCCAAGCGTAAATCGTGGTTGGCTAACTCTCTTTGGATTGCTGCAATCTGATTGGTCAGCTTTTCTGTCAGGTAGTTGGCTCTGGACGCGGTCAGTTGATTTGAGGTTTGTTCACGTACAATGGTGCGGTACGTTGCCTGAGTTTCAAGTGCATAGGGAAGCAAAACAGAGGCGCCGCATTTAAATAAGGCTCGGTCAAACAAGGCTTGATGATAAGCCCCTCGAGATTTGTCAACCTGCGAGCAATGGCCAATCAAGGTATCAATAACACTTTTTAGCTTTGAAAATTGATTCATTTCACTTCCCGTTGGCTACTGCCTATAAGTTCACAAACCAAGCTTCGTATGCCAGTTTAATTGCAAGTACGCTTACAACTGTAACAAACACAGGTCTTATAAATGTAGCACCGAACCGAATAGCAGAGTGAGCGCCAACAAATGCACCGGCCATCAAACAAAGGCCCATGGTTAAACCTAGAACCCAATCAATATGACCAAGAATCGCGAAGGTCACCAAAGAGGTAAAGTTACTGGTAAAGTTCATGGCTTTGGATAGACCAGAGGCAAGTAAGATGTTTAAGCGATAAAGCGCCATAGAGCTTACCGTCCAAAACGCGCCAGTTCCTGGGCCAGCAACCCCATCATAAAAGCCAAGAATGAATCCTTGGTACTTTTGTTTTCTCTTAAGCACAGGGCATGGCTTAGGAGACACATTATGGCTCACATCTGGAGTCTTATGAAAAATGGTATAGACCGCTGCGGCAAGAATGACTAACGGCAATACCTTCTCTAACCACTCGGTGCTAATGGCATCAACAGTGAGTGTGCCGATGGTCGCACCTATTAAAGTAGATATGAATGCATTGACCCAACACTCAGGCTTGAACAGCTTTTTACGGTAGTAAGTGAATGCAGCTGTAGATGAAGCAAACGTTGCGGCCAGCTTATTAGTTCCGAGTGCAATGTGTGGCGGCAGGCCAAGCGATAGCAAAGCTGGAACGGTTAACATCCCTCCGCCACCTGCGACAGCATCAATAAAGCCTGCTGCAAATGCAACCAGAGCAAGTATGACCAACATGGTTGGCTCAATCATTTCCATAAATAGCTAGTGTTCTCGTTATCGGCTGATAGGGCAGCCACATGAAAAATCTATGGATTAGTCATGTTGGGTTGTGAATGCAAGGGCCTAGCGATGAAGGCCCATAACTACCTCAAGGGCAGGGGATATTAGTATTTTATTGTTCTTTTAAAAGGCGGTAGTGAATCGAGTAGGGACTTTCCGTATCGCTTCGTTACTATGCGTCTATCAAGGATCGTGACTTTACCAGAATCTCTTTCCTTACGCAGTAGTCTACCCACAGATTGAATAAGCTTTTTACTCGCATCTGGAACAGTAATCTGCATAAAAGGGTTACCACCGCGTGATTCAATATATTCTGAATGTGCTTGCTCTACGGGAGAGGTAGGAACACCAAAAGGAATCTTGGTAATAACGAGGTTTTCAAGAAGCTCACCCGGTAGATCAAGACCTTCAGAAAAGCTGCCAGTTCCAAAAAGAACGCTGGTTTTACCTTGGTCTATTAGCTTTTTATGTTTTTTTAGAATTTCAGTTCGTGAAGTATCGCCTTGAACCTGCAATGCCCACGACTTTTTAACGAAATCTGTTGTTAAAGCCTCTGCAACTTTGTTCATTTGCCAGTAAGAAGAGAATAGAACGAGATTGGCTTTTTTGTCTTCTATTACCTTAGGCAAAATTTCAATAAGATATTCGGTAAACTGAGGTGCTTGTGGTTCGTACTTCATTGCCGGAACGATCAGCTCAGCTTGATTCTGGTAATCAAACGGTGATGCCAAAGCCAAAAACTGTACGCCATCTTCTGCTTTTTGGCTGATACCGGCTTGATGACAGAAAAAGCTGAAAGAGTTGAGCGCCCTCATGGTCGCAGATACTAATACGGCACCCACACAGCGGCTCCAGATTTGTTGATCCAGTTGCCAACCTACCTCTAGTGGCGAAACATTCACAACGAAATCGCCTTCGCTTTCTTTATTCAGTTCGAGCCAACGAGCCAAAGGAGCGCCTTTTTCTCTCTTCGGTTCAGCCATTAAGCGCCAAACTTGAGCAAGGTTCTCTGTTCTTTGTATATAGAAGCCAATTTCTGCCAGTGCCGGCTCTGCAAGTTTTGCTGAAAGCTCGCCGTCTTTAACTCGTTCTGCAATTAGGTCTGCAATCTTCGCAACGGCTTGGCTCGCCTTTTGCGTGAGCTGCTTGAGATCTTTAGATTCATTCTCTAGCCACTCAGGTAAGTCGCCATGTTCGAAGCGATACAAGCCGTCTTCAAAGTGGTTAGCGTCAAACTGTTTACTCATTTGAGTCAGGGTAGGGATCAGCTGTTGCACTGAGTCTTGCAGTTCATTTCGAAACCGGTGGACACGTTTCTCGTCAGCGAGGCCTGAAAGCTTAGTGATGGATTGGTTTAAACGCTCTAACCATGAAGCGGCACCCTTTAGACTTGCCGCCGCAGAAGAGTGATCTCTGGCTACATGCGGTAAATGGTGAGCTTCATCGAATATATAGATGCTATTTTCTGGCTCAGGCAGTATCACACCGCCGCCTAAGTCAGCATCTGCCATCACTAAACTGTGATTGGCGATAATCACGTCTGCTTTATCTAGCTCTGAGCGCGCTTTTTGGAAAGGGCAGTCTCTATGAGTAGGCATACTGTTATTACAGCTGTGCTTATCACTAACAATCATCTGCCAAATCATGTTGTCGATGGGTTTTGGCCACGAATCGCGGTCACCATCCCATTTACCTTGGGTTAGGCTTCGATACATGGTTTGAAGTTGCTCGATATCTTTCTTCTTTGGCTTAGATTCGAACATGGCTATTTGTCCGCCATCAACCCCGCAGGCAGCGGCTAGCTTTTCGGAGCAACAATAACGCTGTCTACCCTTCGCTAATATGAAAGAAAACTCTCGATCAGTCAGTCTTCTATATAGAGGGAGATCTTTATTGACGAGCTGTTCTTGTAGCGCAACCGTCGCCGTTGATATGACTATTTTTCGGTTATTGAGCACAGCGACAGGAATAGTTGCCATTAAATAAGCCAGTGATTTCCCGATCCCGGTTCCCGCTTCTGCAACAATCATGCGATTACTTTTGTGGTATTGACCACAAAGTGTCTTCGCTATTTCTGCAACAAGGTAATTTTGAGCACGTCGAGGTACAAAGTTGTCCAACTGATCTTGGAGGTTTTGATAACTGGTGCGAATAGATTTTTGAATTTTAGTAGTTAGCATACTGTGACCTACGTAACGGAGCGAGGATAGTAGCACATATCACTAGTCGGTACATTTACGGTGAAATAGCTTGCTTTTGAATCAAAGGTAGATCTTGTTCACAAAAAAAAACTGAACCATCAGGAACTTAACTATTTTATTTATGTTGCGAAATATAAATATTAAAAAAGACTTGCTTGTAGGTGTTAAATCCTGAGATGTGGCGTTTTTACAAGTTGTTTGTGGTGTTAAATGCTGTTTTGTTCTTTTTTTGGATTATTATATTTCCTGATAAAACTAAGGATAAGCTGCTCGTAAAACAATGAAAAAAAATGTAAGTGGTTGATTTTGATTGCTTTGTGTTTTTTTTAGGTTTGTTTTTAGTTTATTTGACACGCAGGATAATCTTTTGCAATCTAGACCTCGAAATTTAGTGACGGTGATTAACCAACAAAGAGTGGTAATGACCAGTCATAAAAATAAAAGGGAACCGGGCAAGGATCTCCCATTCTTAGAAAAGGCAGTGGATTTATTATGAAAAAGACTCTATTAGCGCTAGCTATCGCAGCTACAGCAACTTCTGTAAACGCAGCAGAAATTTACTCTAACGACGATACTAAAGTTGGCCTAAAAGGCGAGGTAGATATCTACCTATCTCAATCTGAAGTAGACAAAAACCTAACTGAAACAACTAAGAACGAAGCTGACGTTTCTACTTGGGCTAAAATCCAACTTGACGCTGAGCAGAAGCTTAACGATCAGTTCACAGCATTCGCATCTTTCGAAATCGAAACTGACGGCAGCAACGCTAAGTTCGATGACGTTCTAGCTGGTTTTAAAACTGACACTTGGGGTATGGCTTTCGGTGAAACTGGCGACCTAGCAGAATCTGCTGACGCTATCCAGAAAGATGATATCACAAACGAAGGTAACTACATGGGCTCTACTGGTGGTCACCACCGCGAGTCTTCTGGCCACGGCGCTGTATTCAAAGGTCAATTCGTTGAAGGTTTCACAATCGTAGCTGACGTTAACACTGATTCTACTGAAGACGTTGACAACACTTACGGTATCTCTGCAGATTACGCATTCAGCAACTTCTCTATCGGTGCTTCTTACATCACTGGTGACGCTGCTAAAGACGTAGATTACTCTCTTGCTGGTGTTTCTGCTTCTGCTGAATTTGGTGGTTTTTACTTAGCGCTTACTTACGCACAGTTTGAAGGCAACCAAGGTTACGGTTACTGGGACCTATCTGACATCGCTGCTGATTCTTACGGCAACGGTGAAACTATGGGTATCGCAGCTGCTTACCAAATCGACGCTGTTCGTCTATACGCTACATACTCTGTAGCAACAACTGACGAAATCGCTACAGCAGCGGGTACTTCTAAGATCTCTGATATCGACTCTACTAACCTAGTTGTTGGTGTTGATTACGCATTCCGTGACAACATCCTATTCCTAGCTGAATACCAAACTGCTGATTTCGAATACGCATCACAAACTCTAGATGCTGACGGCGTTATCGCTGGTGTTTACTACACATTCTAATCTGTAGTTAACTATGCTATACAAAAGCCAGCTATTAGCTGGCTTTTTTACATTTATTGATTAAGGAATCGTACATGAACAAGTGGTATTTGAGTTTTGTCTGTCTATTCTCTGCACCATACGCAACGGCTGCTCTTGATTTGGCTTCTGGTATTTCGCTAAATACTTTGAACGGTGAGGTTGTTGAAAGTGTGGAAGACGCTGTATTCACCTCAGGTGAAAACCAACTCGTTTTAGATTACACAGGGTATTTGAGCGATAAAGGCAAACGCGAGTTTATCAGTACAGTTCCTTACATTATGGTAGTTAATGTTCCCGAAAATGCTGATGTTGATATTGATCTTCTAAGTAGAAAGTACGCTAAAATCGAAAAAAATGTAGACAGAGAACTTCCTATATTCAGTATCTCTGTAAACGGTGATGATGCAGAAGTCGTGCAAGAAGTTTTGCCTCCATCTCAAGGTGCACTGCCTTACAGCGATATCCCTCAGTTGGTTAAAGACTACAACCAAGAAAGAGGCTTAGTTTTTGATTCAGGCAAGATTCGTTCGTTGAAAGAAGAGCTAGCGGCGGTACAAACTGGTGCAGTAGTTGGAGCAACGGTAGCTGGCGACAGTACTGTGCAAGAGTCTGAAAATACGCTTCAACTTAAGCTATGGTATTCAAGAGCAAATGAAGAAGAGCGTAAAGCATTCCAAAAATGGTTAATTGACCAAAAGTAATCAATCTTCACGTACAAAAAAGCGAGACGTAAATCTCGCTTTAATATATTGCTATGAGTTAAATCTCTTTCCACTCACCAGGCTGCAGCTGCCCCACATTCATATTACCCATTGAGTAACGGATAAGACGCAGGGTAGGGAAGCCGATATTGGCTGTCATTCGTCTTACCTGACGGTTACGTCCTTCAATGATTGTAATAGCCAACCATGTTGTCGGTATCGCGGCTCTGAAGCGTACTGGAGGATTTCTATCCCACACAACAGGTTCAGACATCACCTCAACCTGAGCGGGCAGTGTCATGCCGTCTTTTAGTTCGACACCTTTTCTCAATTTATCTAAATCTTCCTCAGAAGGTGCGCCTTCAACCTGTACCCAGTAAGTCTTTGGGGATTTTGAGTTTGGTTGAGTTAGCTTAGCTTGAAAAATACCATCGTTGGTCAAGACCATTAACCCTTCGCTGTCGCGGTCAAGGCGACCTGCAGCATAAACGTCTTTCACTGGAATAAAGTCCGCTAGCGTTTTTCTCCCTTCGCCATCTGTAAATTGGCTTAGAGTATCGAAAGGCTTGTTGAACAGAATTACTTTGCGATCTTCGAGCGCAACCTTAGGTTTTGCATTGGTAGGCTTGCCTTTATATCGGTGCTTGCTTGAGTGAGATTTGTTGTGCGAATTGCCAGTGTTATTCTTATCACTGCTTCGGCTTTGTCTATTACCGCTTTGTTTTAATGTTGCACCAGAACGAGCCGGTTTGTCTGAACGAGATGCGCTGCGTGAGCGAGTAGACATGTTAACTACCTTGCAAAAATGTAAACGAAGTGTGCTGAAAAGTTTTCACTGAAACGGAATTGAGCTATCATTTGCGCGCCTAAAAGACACAAAATAGAACAAGTTGATGGACTCTTAAGCCTGATTTGTTTAATTATACCTTCGTGTTTTATTATAACAACGCACTCACGGATTTGGTTCATGCTGTCATCAAGATTGTATGAAAAATAAGATAGAGTACGACTATCGAGTAAGCAGTTTTCACTCTTAGAGTGGCTTACTGGTCAATTTATAACACGCTCACTACTTTAAATGAGCTTGTAAGAACTATAGGGAAATTTCATGCCTACTGAAAAACCAACGATCATCTATACCATTACAGACGAAGCTCCGGCGCTAGCAACATACTCTCTGCTGCCTATCATTCAATCTTTTACAGCTTCTTCTGGTATTAACGTTGATACTCGCGACATTTCACTTGCAGGGCGTATTATTGCCAACTTCCCTGACTATTTGAACGAAGAGCAACGTATTGGTGATGCATTAGCAGAACTAGGTGAATTGGCTAAGACACCAGAAGCAAACATTATCAAGCTTCCAAACATCTCTGCATCTGTACCTCAGCTTCAAGCAACAATCAAAGAGCTACAGTCAAAAGGTTACGCACTTCCTAATTACCCAGAAGAAGCAAACACTGACGAAGAGAAAGCAGTAAAAGCGACTTACGACAAAATCAAAGGCAGTGCAGTAAATCCAGTATTGCGTGAAGGTAACTCGGATCGCCGCGCTCCACTTTCTGTTAAAAACTACGCGAAGAAGAACCCACACTCAATGGGTGCTTGGTCTGCAGATTCTAAGTCGCACGTTTCAAGTATGGACGACAAAGACTTCTTCGGTAGCGAAAAGTCAGTAACCATTGAAGGTGCTACAGAAGTTAGCATTGAATTCGTTGGCAAAGATGGTGCGAAGAAAACATTGAAGCCAGCTTTTGCACTGCAAGATAAAGAGATCATTGATGCGTCAGTGATGAATAAGGCCGCTTTGGTTGCATTCTTCGAAAAAGAAATCGCATCGGCTAAAGAGCAAGGTGTACTGCTTTCTCTTCACTTGAAAGCGACGATGATGAAAGTATCTGACCCAGTGATCTTTGGTCACGCGGTTAAGGTTTACTACAAAGACGTATTTGCTAAACACGGTCAGCTGTTTGAAGAGCTAGGCGTTGATGTAAATAACGGCATCGGTGATGTCTACGCGAAGATTGATGCGCTTCCTCAAGAGCAGAAAGAAGCAATCGAAGCTGACCTGCAAGCGGTATACGAGACTCAGCCACCACTAGCGATGGTTGATTCGGACCGTGGCATTACTAACCTACACGTACCAAGCGATATCATTGTGGATGCATCTATGCCTGCAATGCTGCGTTCTTCTGGTCAAATGTGGGATCCAGAAGGTAAGCAAAAAGATACCAAAGCAATGATCCCAGATCGTAGCTACGCGAGCATTTACCAAGCGGTTATTGATTTCTGTAAAGAGAACGGCGCGTTCGATCCAACAACGATGGGTAGCGTACCAAACGTTGGCTTGATGGCTCAAAAAGCGGAAGAGTACGGTTCTCATGATAAGACTTTCATCCTTGAAGCTGCTGGTCAGGTTCAAGTTGTTGACGCTTCAGGCGCTGTGCTTCTTGAGCAAGACGTAGAGGAAGGCGATATCTTCCGTATGTGTCAGGTTAAAGATGCACCAATCCAAGACTGGGTTAAGCTTGCGGTAACGCGTGCTCGTGCATCGGGTGTTCCAGCGGTATTTTGGCTAGATGCGTCACGCGCACATGATGCTCAGCTTATCAAGAAAGTTGAAGCATACCTTCCTGAATACGATACCGATGGTCTTGAAATTAAGATCCTTGCTCCACTTGAAGCGACTCAATACTCACTGGTTCGTATCAAAGAAGGCCTAGATACTATTTCGGTTACTGGTAACGTATTACGTGATTACCTAACTGACTTGTTCCCGATTTTAGAGCTTGGTACATCAGCTAAGATGCTATCGATTGTTCCACTAATGAACGGTGGTGGTCTGTTTGAAACAGGTGCTGGCGGCTCTGCTCCTAAACATGTTCAACAAGTAGAGAAAGAAAACCACCTGCGTTGGGATTCTCTAGGTGAATTCTTGGCACTAGCGGCATCTCTAGAGCACCTGAGTGTAGTAACAGGTAACGCTAAAGCACAAGTTCTAGCTGATGCGCTTGATAAAGCGACGGGTGAGTTCCTTGATAACAACAAGTCTCCTTCACGTCGAGTAGGTGAGCTTGATAACCGTGGTAGCCACTACTATCTAGCGGCATACTGGGCTAAGGCGCTTGCTGAGCAAACGGCTGACGCTGATCTTGCTGCTGAGTTTGCAGGTGTGGCAAGTCAACTGGCTGAAAGTGAAGAAGCGATCGTTGCAGAGCTGAACAACGCTCAAGGTGTGGCTGGCGACTTAGGTGGTTACTACCTACTTGACGATGCATTGGTTTCAACACTAATGCGCCCAAGCTCAACGCTAAACGCGTTTATTGATGCATAGTGATTGGACTCATCGTTAGTCACTCATGAACGTGATTTGCTAACGAGTTGCTTAGGCTGGTAGCTAAGTTATAGATAAAGTCAAAACGAAAGACGCTTTAACGATAATGTTAAAGCGTCTTTTTTCTGTCTAATACTTCTTAAGACCTAGCTTAAGGGGAGTAGCTCTTCGAGCTCATTGTCCAGTGAGCAACTTTAGAGCCCCCAAAACGAAAAAAACCGCTCACGTAATCCTGTGTTACAGGTATTAAATGAGCGGTTTCAATATTCTGTTTACCTGTCACCGTTAATGACGACTGATGGAGGTTAACATGAGTTTGCATTCGCCTATTTTGCGGCGCTGCCTTCTACAGGAACAACGGAGCTAGCATGCGAGCCTTTAGGTCCACTTTCTACTTCATAGTCGACCTGCTGACCAGCCTTTAAGGTTCGATAACCTTCCATTTGTATTGTGGAGTAGTGCGCGAAAATATCGCCGTCTTCACCTTCTGGACAAATAAAGCCAAACCCTTTGGCATTGTTAAACCATTTTACTGTACCTGTAGCCATGCTATACATCCCTCATGCATTTTGTTACTAACGTTGTTATATCAATTGTTGTAAGTGCGATTGATATCATTCCTACCAGCTAAAGAATTTCAGCTAATAGCTTGAATCTCGTACATTGCTTACGGAAATTAACGCTACCCTGCGTAATTATTCCTTATTGTTAATTTTTGAAGCGTGTTACTGATTTTAATTCATGTTGCAAAAGTGTATTAAAAAACCTTTTAGCTCCAATGTAGCTAATGATTGAGCACAGTCAATAGTAAATTGGTATAAAAGTGATCAATTTTAATAACAAATCACATTCGAGATTAACCGCAAACTATTAACCAAATAGTAACTTAGCGGTAATCTTATCGTTAGTATCAATAGTTATGGCGTCTTTTTAATCAATCACATATGTTAATCTTGTTAATCGAGATCTTTTATTTGCAGCGATGGAAATGGTGGATTAGGCTCAGTATAGAGGAATATTTTTTGGTACTGTTTCTAGGTGCAGTTTCTTAGTACACGGTAAAGCGTGAATGTGGTAAATTTGAGTTAGGTAAACACTCACGACTTCCGAAAAATAACCCTTAGCAAAGCGATATGAGCAGAAACTTTGAATGGGCATCTCCAGGCTCAGATTTACTGGAGAAAGAAGCAACAAAAGTAAAGCCACCGGCGATGTATAACGTTGTGTTGAATAACGATGACTACACGCCCATGGACTTTGTAATCGAGATCCTAGAGCGATTCTTCTCACTAGATATCGAAAAAGCAACGGAAGTGATGCTCAAGGTTCATTATGAAGGTAAAGCTATATGCGGCACATACAGTGCTGAAATAGCGGAAACAAAGGTAGCGCAGGTCACGATGTACTCAAAGGAAAATGAGCATCCGCTACTATGTACAATGGAGCAAGTATAAATTGCTCGAACAACACTGTTGTTCCCTTAGGAGGTACTTATGCTAAATAAAGAATTAGAGACGAGTTTAAATGGCGCATTTGCTCGTGCGCGAGACAAGCGACATGAATTCATGACTGTCGAACACCTCCTACTAGCATTATTAGAAAATGATGCGGCCAAGGAAGCGCTCCAAGCTTGTCAGGCTGATCTCGATGCTCTTCGCAATGAGCTCGATATTTTTATCGATCAAACGACCCCACTTATCCCTGAAAGCGACGAAACTCGCGAAACTCAGCCTACGTTGAGCTTCCAACGAGTACTTCAACGCGCTGTTTTTCATGTTCAATCTTCAGGTCGCAGCGAAGTAACAGGTGCTAACGTACTTGTGGCTATTTTTAGTGAGCAAGAATCTCACGCGGCATATCTTCTCAAGAAAAACGACATTAGTCGCTTAGATATTGTTAACTTCATCTCACACGGTATTACCAAAGCGAGCAACGAAGGCGACAGTCCTTCATCATCCGATTCATTTGGTGGTGCAGAAAATGCTGAAGAAGCTAACTCTGAAGACCGTTTAGAAAATTTTGCTACTAACCTTAACGAAGTCGCAAAGCAGGGCAATATTGACCCACTAATCGGTCGTGACAAAGAGCTAGAACGCACTATCCAAGTTCTGTGTCGTCGTCGTAAGAACAACCCTCTATTAGTGGGTGAAGCGGGGGTAGGTAAAACTGCCATCGCGGAAGGTCTTGCATGGCGCATCGTTGAAGGACAAGTGCCTGAAATCATTCAGAGCAGCGTAATTTATTCTCTAGATATCGGTTCACTGTTAGCCGGAACCAAATATCGTGGTGACTTTGAGAAACGTTTTAAAGCGATTCTTAAGCAACTGGAGAAAGAAGAAGACGCGATTCTGTTCATCGATGAGATCCACACCATTATCGGTGCCGGGGCTGCATCGGGTGGTCAGGTTGATGCGGCAAACTTAATTAAACCACTACTAAGCAGTGGCAAATTACGTTGCATCGGTTCAACAACGTACCAAGAGTACAGCAGTATTTTTGAGAAGGAGCGTGCTTTAGCTCGTCGCTTCCAGAAAATAGATATTATTGAACCATCGCTAGACGATACGACCAAGATCCTGATTGGCTTGAAGCCAAAATACGAAGCTCACCACGAAGTGCGCTACACCAACAAAGCGTTGCGTGCCGCTGTGGAACTGTCAGCTAAATACATTAATGAACGCCACCTTCCTGATAAGGCCATTGACGTAATCGATGAAGCGGGCGCTCGTAGTCGTTTGGCACCTGCAAGCCGTCGTAAGAAAACGGTAAGCGTGGCTGATATTGAGTCAATGGTTGCGAAAATGGCGCGTATTCCTGAAAAGTCAGTATCGTCTTCAGACAAAGATACACTCCAGAAACTGGATGAGCGCATGAAAATGTTGGTATTCGGACAAGACCCTGCAATCGATGTATTGAGTGAAGCGATTAAGCTGACCCGTGCTGGATTGGGTGCAGACAATAAACCTGTTGGTTCATTCTTGTTTGCTGGTCCTACTGGTGTCGGTAAAACAGAGGTGACTGTTCAGCTGTCTAAGTTGATGGGTATTGAGCTTCTGCGCTTTGATATGTCTGAGTACGGTGAGCGACACTCAGTGAGCCGCTTGATTGGTGCGCCTCCTGGTTATGTTGGTTACGACCAAGGTGGTTTGCTAACGGATGCCGTAATCAAGAACCCGCACTCTGTTGTGTTACTGGATGAAATCGAGAAAGCTCACCCAGATATCTTTAACTTGCTACTGCAGGTAATGGATAACGGCACGCTAACTGACAACAATGGTCGCAAAGCGGACTTCCGCAATGTGATTCTAGTGATGACGACCAACGCAGGTGTGGCTGAAACCGAGAAGAAATCGATCGGCCTGATCCAACAAGATCATGCGCCAGATGCGATGGGCGAAATCAAGAAGGTATTTACTCCTGAGTTCCGTAACCGTCTTGATAATATCATTTGGTTCAACAGCCTTGACCCAAGTGTGATTAGCCAAGTAGTTGATAAGTTCATTGTCGAGCTTCAGGTTCAACTGGACGCTCGTGGCGTGTCTTTAGAGGTTTCTGAGGATGCTCGTCACTGGTTAGCTGATAAAGGCTATGACAAGACCATGGGTGCTCGTCCAATGGGACGTGTGATTCAAGAGAAGCTTAAGAAACCACTTGCTAACGAGTTACTGTTCGGTAGCTTGGTTGATGGCGGTACGGTTAAAGTATCCCTGAAAAAAGACGAATTGGATTTCATCTATGTTGGTGCTAAAGAAGAGGTCATGCACTAACGAAGTTATTGATAAATCAAAGGCTTAAATATAAAACGCATGACTTAGGTTGTGCGTTTTTTTATGCTTGCGAGATGCGAGATGCGAG